>NZ_JBEXVF010000049.1:0-3276 GCF_040629235.1 Amycolatopsis sp. NPDC005961
GGTCGGTCGGTTTGTTCTTCGAGCGGTCGTCAAGTGCCTTGCCAGGGGCCGGTTTCTGGGGTTCCCCTAGTTGTAAACCGGGCGGTTGGTATGTAATCATGATCGGGACGCGCAGGGTCCCTGCGCCGGACGGCTCGACCTGAGGGGACCGACGGTGACCAAGCAGGCACGCTCGGAACACACGCGGCGCCTGTTGCTGGAAGCCGCGGCCGTGCTCCTGCACCAGGACGGGTACGCCGCGACCAGCATGGTGGGCATCGCGCAGGCGGCCGGCGTCACCAAGGGCGGCCTGTACTTCCACTTCTCCTCCAAGGACGAGATCTGCGACGAGGTCCAGATCGCCGCCGTGGACGTGCTGCGCGGGCAGGTGAGCCGTCAGCTCGCCGTGTCCCGGCCGGCCCTGCGGCGCCTCGCCGAGCTCAGCCGGGCCCTCATGCACTGGCTCGAAACCGATCCGAAGGTCGGCGCGAGCTTCCGCATGGCCCGGGAGATGGGGTCCGTGGACGAGCGGTTCGTCGTGTTCTCCCGGACGTGGCTGGCCCAGGTCCACGAGTACGTCGCCGACGCGATCGACGGCGGCGAGCTCGGCCCGGACGTGCCGCTCGAGACCGCCGAGCTGCTGGTGGTGGTCACCTGCGTCGGCCTCGAATCCGTGGTGTCCAGCCGGATCGTCGTGCCGGACAGCGACCTCGCCGTGACACTCGGCAAGCTGTGGCGCCTCATCGAGCTGGCCGAGCGGTCACCGCGGCCGACCGCCGGCGCGGGAGCCTGACGGGCCCGGTCCGGCGCGGCTTCCCGCGTGGTCAGACGGAAGCGGGCTCGCCGAGCGTGCCCTGCGGCAGGAAGCGGTGCAGCCGCCGGGGCGGCACCACGGAAACCAGGATCATGTTCCACATGAACGTGATCCGCTCCAGCAGGTCCGTCCGCCCGGTGAGCACCTGGGAGCTCAGCTGGATCCCGGTGAACGACGCCTGCACGAACTGCGCGAGGTCGTGCGGGTTGGTCTCCTTGCGCAGGTCGCCCGCCGCCTTCGCGGCCAGCAGGCAGCCGTGGATCGTGTCGATCCACCGCTTGTAGGCGTTGGCCGCCGGCGCGATGAACGAGCCCTGCTCGATGACGAGCCGGATGCTGGCACGCACCCGGACGTCGGACTGCAGGCTGGCCGCCATGCCCTGCGTGAGGTCGATGACCGTCTGCAGCCCCGGGTTCTCGATCTGCTCGAGCGGGTCCGACACCGTGAACTGCTCGTCGATCAGCGCGTCGGCCAGATCTTCCTTCGACTTGAAGTGGAAGTACAGCGCACCCTTCGTGACACCCGCTTCGGTCAGGATGTCCGACAGGCTCGCGCCGAGGAAGCCGACCGCGTCGAACCGGGAGGCCGCTGCCTCGAGGATCGCGTTCCGTGTCTGCTCCGCACGTTCTTGGCGAGCCACGTCCAGCCCCTCTCGATTCTGGCCGGCGGTCCACAGTAGACCATTCGGCGGTACCTCATGCGTCGATACGCCAGTCTACGGCCCGGGACGCGGGAAAGCCACTAAAAAAAACCGCTCGGTTGGTATGGTTTTAGGTGTCCGGTTCGGCTACAAATGGAGCGGGGGAGTACTGGGGTACTGGGGTACTGGGGTAGAACATTCTAGGAGGACCGTCATGGTCGGCACCATCCTTCAGGAATCTGCGCGCGAAATACCGGAAACCAAGGTCATCGGTGTGCCCGCGGGGCGGGCGGTCGACTTCCAGCAGACGATCCCGCGGAGCCTCGTGCACCGCGCGGCCGTCTCGGAGGTCTTCGTCACCGATTTGAACATCCTCGGCGAGGGCCGGTTCGAGGTCGGGGCGCAGTGGCCGCGCCGGCACAGCTTCTTCGGGCCGCGGACGCCGGTGTTCCACGATCCGATGCTGTACGCGGAAACGATCCGCCAGGCGGCGCTGCTGATCGCGCACCGCGCTTACGGCGTCCCGCTGAGTCACAGCTTTCTTTCCGACCACAAGGAGTACTCGGTCGAGGAGACCGGGCTGGCCACCCTGGGCCGCCCGGTCGACGTGGTGCTGCGGGTCAGCGCGCACGAGGTCGAGTACCGCGGCAAGAACGTCGGCGGCATGAGGCTCGACTTCGAGTGCTTCCGCGACGGCCGCCGGATCGGCACGGCGTCGGAGCGGTGGCGCACCGTGTCGTCGGCGGTCTACCGCCGGGTGCGGGGCGACCACTTCGCGGCGACGCCGTTCCAGGCGGCGGTCCTGTGCGGCGTCGCGCCGGCCTCGGTCGGCCGGGACCGCGCGGAGGACGTGCTGGTGGCGGCGACACCGACGGAAGGGACGTGGGCGCTGCGCTTCGACCCGGACCACGCGGTGCTCTTCGACCACCCGATCGACCACGTGCCGGGCATGGTCCTCATCGAAGGCGCGCGGCAGGCGGCCCTGCTGGCGATCGGCGACCCGTACGCCCTCCCGGCGTGCGCGGAATTCCGGTTCGACACGTACGTGGAGTTCGACTCCGAGTGCCTGCTGGCGGTCGAAGCGGACAAAGCGGGGCCGGACCGCACGCGGACGGTCCGGGTCGAGGTCCGCCAGAAGGGGACCACGGCCGCGAGCGGCACGCTGGGGATGCGCTTATCGTGAGAGCCGGTGAGCCGGACATCCTGGTCACCGGCGCCACGGGCTTCGTCGGCACGGCGGTGCTGCGCGAGCTGGTCGGGCGAGGAATGGGCCCCCGGGTCCGCATCCTCGCCCGGCGGCCGCCGCCGGAGTGGATGACCATCGCGGGCGTGACGACGTGGCCGGGCGACCTGACGGACGCGCCGGGCCTCGCGGGGCTGTGCACGGGCATAACGACGCTGCTCCACCTGGCCTCCCAGGTGGGCGGCGACCCCGCCCGCTGCACGGCGGTCAACGAGGGCGGAACGGCGAACCTCCTGGCCGAGGCGCACCGGGCGGGAACGCGAAGCGTGCTGTACCTGAGCACCTGCGCGGTGTACCAGGACGGCACCCACCGCGGTGCGCGGGTGCCGGGGGAGGAGGCCGGAGGGGCCGGGTCCGGGTTGGCGGCGGCTCTGGGGTCGCCACCAGCCCGGGGTGCTGAGGGGGTGCGGGGGCCGCTGACCAGTGGGGATTGGTCGGAGGGTGCGCGCTCGGGCGGGTCCGGGGCGGTGGCGGATCCGGGGTTGATCGGTGGGGACCGGTCGGCTGACGGGGGTCCGGGGGTCGGGTCCGGGTGGGTTGCGGATCTGGGTTCGTTGATCGGTGGGATCGGGCTGGCGGGTGTGGTTTTGGGAGGTGGCC
>NZ_JBEXVF010000049.1:3374-69681 GCF_040629235.1 Amycolatopsis sp. NPDC005961
CCTGGGGTCGCTGGTCAGTGGGGACGGGTCGGCGGGTGTGGTTTTGGGAGGTGGCCTGGGGTCGCTGGTCAGTGGGGACGGGTCGGCGGGTGTGGTTTTGGGAGGTGGCCTGGGGTCGCTGGTCAGTGGGGACGGGTCGGCGGGTGTGGTCTCGCGAGCCGATCCCGAGTCGCTGACCAGCGAAAGCAAGCCAGCAGGTGAGCGCCAAGGGCCCGGGCTGGGGGTGGACCCCGCCTTGCCGGTCGGTCGGAGTGGTCTGGCTGGCGAGGGGCCGCGGGCCGGGCTGGTACCGGACTCTGCCTTGCCGGTCGGTCGGAGTGGTGTGGTCGGTGAGGGGCTGCGGGTCGGGTCTGGGCTGGTACCGGATCCGGCTTCACCTACCGACCGGCGAGGTCTGGCTGGCGAGGGGCCGCGGGCCGGGTTCGGGCCGGTACCGGGCTCTGCCTTGCCGGTCGGTCGGAGTGGTCTGGTCGGCGAGGGGCCGCAAGCCGAGCCTGGGCGGATACCGGACCCGGCTTCACCTACCGACCGGCGCGACTTGGCCGGTGAGACCCTGCCCGCCGGGGTCGACACGGCGGCGGATCCGGGCCCACCGACCGGCGGGAGCGGGCCGGCGGGCGGCCGCCTGCCCACACTGTCCGGACCGGCGGTCCCGGAGTCGTCGACCGGCCGGAGCGGGCCCACACACGAGCGCGGGTCCGAGCCACCGGCGGATCCGGAGCCGCCAACCGGCGACCACCCACCCGACCCCTCCGAGCTGGTCATGGGCCCAGCCTCCCCGACCAGCCGCAGCAGGCTGGCCGGTGAGCGGCTGGTGCTCGCGGCCGGGGGCACCGTCCTGCGGCCGCACCTCGTGCACGGTCCCGGCGATCGGCATGTCGTCCCCGCGCTCGTTCGCTGGATCCGGGCCGTTCCGGCCTGGGCGGCGGGTGGGGTGGCGCGGACGTCGCTCGTGGCGGTGGCCGATCTGGCCGCCGCGATCGCCGTGCTGGCGCTCGATCCGCGGCTGAGCCGGCCGGGGGAGGTCCTGCACGTCGCCGATCCCCGGCCGGTCACCATCCGGGGCCTGGTCACCGCCGTGTGCGGGTTGCTCGACCTGCCGCTGCCGGCGGCCGATCTGCCGCTGGCCGAGCACCGGGCCCGCACGCGGGCGGCACTCCCGGCGCTGACCGACCACCAGTACTCCCTGCTCACGCGGGATCACTGGTACGAGAGCAGCCGCATCTGGGAGCTCACCGGCGTCTTGCCCGGCCGCCGGCTGGCCGAGGCGGCGGACTGGTACCGCGAGTCACTCGGCATCCCCCGCGGGACCGTCATCGCATCCTCGGATCGTGCGTAGGGTCGGGGTACATCGGCGGGCAGCCGTGCCGGGCCGCCTCGGGCCGCAGTTCGAAGTGCCAGGGCTCGTTGCGGTAGATCTGGCAAAGCCCGTACGCGGCGCCGTGTTCGGACAGCCACGCCCTGGCCTCGGCCGGACCGATGTCGACCGCGTCGCCCGACACGTGCGCGGACGTGCCGGGCGTGGCCACCCACCGGGCGGCTTCCGCTTCGGACCCGTACTTCGAAACCGCCGCCCGGTACAACTCTGCCTGGTACTCGGGGGAACGCCGGCCGCTGTTGACGACGAACTCGATCCCCGCGTCCGTCGCGGCCCGGCGCAGGGCGGCGAGCAGCGCGGGATCGAGGCCCACCACGGCCGGGGCGTCGTCGAAGACCCGCACCGGGTCGGAAAGAGTCATGTCCGCAGTCAAGGCAGCGCCGCGTTGCCGGCCCGTATCCGGGTTTCGATATGCCGGCGATAGGGCCCGGCTCGTAGCATCGGCACCGTGCGCGTGCTGATCGTCGAGGACGAGCCCTACCTGGCGGAAGCGGTCCGCGACGGCCTGCGCCTGGAAGCGATCGCCGCCGACATCGCCGGTGACGGCCACACCGCCCTCGAACTGCTGGACGTCAACGCCTACGACATCGCCGTGCTCGACCGCGACATCCCCGGCCCGTCCGGTGACGAGGTCGCCGAGCGCATCGTCGCCTCCGGCAGCGGCATGCCGATCCTCATGCTCACCGCCGCGGACCGGATCGACGACAAGGCGTCCGGCTTCGAGCTCGGCGCCGACGACTACCTCACGAAGCCGTTCGAGCTTCGCGAACTCGTGCTCCGGCTCCGGGCCCTCGACCGGCGGCGCGCGCACAACCGGCCTCCCGTCCGGGAGATCGCGGGCCTGCGCCTGGACCCGTTCCGCCGCGAGGTCTACCGCGACGGCCGTTACGTCGCGCTCACCCGGAAGCAGTTCGCCGTGCTCGAAGTCCTCGTCGGGGCCGAAGGCGGGGTCGTCAGCGCCGAAGAGCTCCTGGAACGGGCGTGGGACGAGAACGCCGACCCGTTCACCAACGCCGTGCGCATCACGGTTTCCGCCCTGCGCAAGCGGCTCGGCGAACCCTGGGTCATCACCACCGTGGCCGGTGTCGGCTACCGGATCGACACCTGACGTGGGGATCCGGAAGCCGGGGCCGAGCGTTCGCCTCAAACTGACCCTCAGCTACGCCGGGTTCCTCATGCTCGCCGGCGCCTTGCTGCTGATGACCGTGTGGGTGTTCCTGCGCAGTCACCTGCCCGAAGTCGCGGTCATGCCCGGCGGCGTGCTGAACCGCGCGACGCTGATGAGCACCTTCACGTCGGCCGCCGGCGTGGTCGTGGTGTTCCTGCTGGTGTTCGGCCTCCTGGGCGGCTGGATCCTCGCCGGCCGCATGCTCGCGCCGCTGACCCGCATCACCGACGCCGCCCGCAGGGCCACCGGCGGTTCGCTGTCCCACCGGATCCGGCTGGACGGCCGCAAGGACGAGTTCCGCGAGCTCGCCGACGCCTTCGACGCGATGCTCACCCGGCTCGAAGCCCAGGTCGCCGAGCAGCAGCGGTTCGCCGCCAACGCGTCCCACGAACTGCGCACCCCGCTGGCGATTTCGCAGGCGCTGCTCGAGGTGGCCCGCACCGATCCGGCGGGGGTGCCGGGCGAGCTCGTCGATCGCCTCCACGCCGTCAACAGCCGGGCGATCGACCTGACCGAAGCGCTGCTGCTGCTCAGCCAGGCCGACCGGCGTTCGTTCACCCGGGACCGCGTCGACTTGTCGCTCGTCGCGGAAGAGGCCACGGAAACGCTGCTCCCGCTCGCGGAAAAGCGCGGTCTCACCATCGAGACCACCGGTGAGATCACGCCGACCCACGGCTCGCACGCGCTCCTGCTGCAGCTGACGACGAACCTCGTGCACAACGCGATCGTCCACGGCCGGGGCACGGTGTGGGTCACGACCGCCGCGGAGCCCAAGGCGGTGGTGCTCACGGTCGAGAACGCGGGCGAGGAGCTCACCCCGCAGCTGGTTTCCACGCTGGTCGAGCCGTTTCAGCGCGGCACCGAACGCGTCCGCGCCGACCACGCGGGCGTCGGCCTCGGCCTGGCGATCGTCAAGAGCATCACCCAGGCCCACGACGGGACGCTGACGCTCACCCCGCGCCCCGGCGGCGGGCTCGGCATCACGGTGCGGCTACCGCGCTGGTGGCTCCGATGATCGGGAAGTCGAAGTACGTGTCCGGGAAGGGCTCGTCCCGCAGCGTGTAGTGCCACCACTCGCGGTCGTACCGCCGGAAACCGCAGGCCTCCATGAGGGAACAGAGATGCCGCCGGTTCTCGGCTTCGACCGTCGTGATCCCGGTCGCGCCGTGGTGGGAGATCGAGTCCATCAGGTCGTGGTCACCGCCCATGGCCGCGAGCTCGCCGGTGGCCAGGTGGTACAGCGTCAAGTCGACGGTGCTGCCGCGGCTGTGCCCGGACTTCGCGGCCACGTAACCCTTTTCGAACATCTCCGCCCGCTCGATGTTCGGGTAGTGGCGCCGCTTCGTCCGGCCGTCCTCGGGCTGTCGCGACCAGCGCAGGAAGCAGTCCACGGCGCGTTGCGGGCGGTAGCCGTCCCACAGGAGCAGGCCGAAGCCGAGCGACTCGGCCTTTTCCTGCGCCCTTTCCAGGGCCACGCCCAGGGCCCGCGTGCCGGCGACCCGGTTCGCCAGGTACCCGTCCACCGGCTTGCCGGTGAAGTTGTCCCAGGTGGCGTACTTGGCGTCCCAGCGGATGCCGGGCGCGAACTCATCGACGAAGACGAAGTCGTCCTTCACTGGGACTTCCCGGTCAAGGCCAGCGACACCAGGCGGTCGAGCACTTCGCCCAGCGGCAGCCCGGCGGCCGCCATCATCCGCGGGTAACGGCTGTACGAGGTCAGCCCGGGCAGGGTGTTGACCTCGTTGAGGACCACCGTCCCGTCGTCCTTCAGGAACAGGTCCACCCGCGCCAGCCCGCGGCAGCCCAGCGCACGGTAGATGGCCTTCGCCGTCTCCTGCACCAGCGCGCGCGACTCCGCCGGGATGTCCGCCGGGACGATGAACGTCGAGTTCTCGGAACCGCTTTCGGGGTCGCTTTCCTGGTGGATCTTGAAGAAGCCGTGGGAGAGCGCGACCCGGTCCAGCTCGCCCACGAGCAGGTCCTCGTCGTTCCCCAGGACCGAACAGCCGATCTCGCGGCCGGCGACCGCCTCTTCGACCAGCACCTTCGAGTCGTACTGCCGCGCGGCCTCCACCGCGCCCGGCAGCTCTTCCGCGCGGGACACCTTGCCGACGCCGAACGAAGACCCGGAGCGGGCCGGCTTGACGAAGACGGGATAGGTGAGCCCGCCGGGGTCGACGGTCTCGTCCGCCGCGACGGTCCGGAACACCGGCGTCGCGATTCCCGCGCTCGCGGTGACGAGGTAGGTGAGGGACTTGTCCATGCACAGCGCGGAACTCGGGACGTCACAGCCGACGTAGGGGACGCCGGCGAGTTCGGCTAAACCCTGCATCGCGCCGTCCTCGCCGAGCCTGCCGTGGAGGAGGGGCAGCACGACGTCCAGCCGGATCGTCTCGTACCGCCCCTGCTCCAGGACGAGCAGTCCGTGCACACCGCGGTCCGGCGACAACACGACCGGACGGCTGCCGCCGGTTTCCCAGCCCTCGTCGGGGCCGTCGCAAAGCCGCCATTCGCCGCTTTTCGTGATCCCGATCCAGAACGGCTCGTACTTCCCGGTGTCGAGGTGCTTCGCGACTTCTCGCGCGGATTTGACGGAAACGGGGTGCTCTTCCGTGGCTCCCCCGAAGATGATTCCGATCTTCACCCTATCCATGCTGCTTCCCGCTTTCGAAGGTCAGGCAGTTGACGAGACAGTTTTCGACCGTGTCGCTCAACGCGTGGTCGGTGTAGTACGCGGTGTGCGGGCTGATCAGCACGTTCGGCATTCTTTGCAGCCGCACCAACGCTTCGCTGCCCGGAGGTTCGTCCCGGCAATCGGCGTAGAAGATTCCTTCTTCACCTTCGACGACGTCCAACGCCGCGCCGCCCAGCTTTCCGCTCTCCAGCGCGAGAACCAGGGCTTCGGTGTCGAGAAGGGGACCGCGCCCGGTGTTGACGACGACCGCGCCGCGCCGCATCTGCTCGATGCGCCGGCGGTCCAGGAGGTGGTGGGTCTCGGCGGTGAGCGGCGTGTGGAGCGTGACGATGTCGCTCTGCACGAGCAGGTCGTCGAGCGGAACGTAGTCGGCGGAGGTCTGCGGACGGCTGTCGTAGGCGAGCGTCTGGCAGCCGAAACCCCGCAGCCGGTCGATGACCGCGGCGCCGATGCGTCCCGTTCCGACGACCCCGACGGTCAGGTCGCGCAGTTCTTTCCCGCGTACCTCGCTCAACCGGTAATCGTGGACCTCCGCGCGGCGGAGGACGGATTTCGCGTTCCGCACCACCATGAGCATCAACATCAGGGTGTAGTCGGCGACGCTGTCGGGGGAGTAGGCGACGTTCCCCACGGAAATGCCGACGCGCTCCGCGTAGCCGACGTCGATGTGGTCGAACCCGGCGCTTCTCGTGGAGATGTACTCCACTCCGGCTTCACTGAGCGCGCGAAGGGCCGAGCTGGTGACGCGGGTTTTGTGGCCGACACTGATGCAGCGCCGGCCGAGCGCGAGTTCGCTGGTGGTTTCGGACACCGCGGCGTCGGTGATGGTCGGCACGACGCCGAAGCGGGGAGCCATCTCCCGGAACAGGGCGGCTTCGTCCGGCTCGCACCCGTAGATCGTGATCCCGGTGACCGCGGCGGGCGGGGCCGGCGATCGGACCGCGGTGCGTACTGGTTCGCCGTAGGTCATGCCCGGCAGTCAAACCGGCGGGGTGTTGCCGGCTCGTATGCGGTTTTCGATAAGCCGGCGATAGGTGGCCGGTCAGGCTGCGCTTCGCGCCACTACGGAGGTGGGCCGCTACCGGTGGGCCGGTAGCGGCCCAGGCGATCGCGGCTCAGTCCCGCGGCTCGTCCTCGAGCACGCCGACCTGCTCGGGATCCTCGGGCGCGGGCATGTGCCGGATGCTCTCGCTGCCCTTGTGGTCGTGGGCGCGGGTGTACCGGGAATCCAGTACCCGCCCCAATTTGTGCGCCGCCCCCGCGTAGGCGTCATCGACGGTGGTCGCGTGGTGGGTGACCGCGACGGGCTGCTTGCCGCCGGGCCGCGCTTCGATCACGCACTTCTTGTCATCCGGTTTGCTGCCACCGTCCTCGCTGAGGTGCACCTCCACCCGGGTCACCCATCCGCCGAACCGGGCCAGGCTGTCCTCCAGGTCGGTGGTCACAAAGGTGGCCAGTCGCTCGCCACCGTGGACGTTGTGGTCGGTGTTGACCTGGATCTGCACGAGCACCCTCCAAAGCACGACAGCGATGATCTCCGTCAGTACCACGAGGGCGGCCGGCTCAAACCCGGCACGCGCGCGAGCGTCAGGCGCGGTCGTGGAGGGTGACCTGGTAGCCGTCGGGGTCGGCGAAGGTGAACGTCCGGCCGAAGGGGCCGTCGATCGGCGCGGAGACGATGGTGTGGCCGTCGGCGGCGAGCGCGTCGTGAATGGCTTGGACATCGGTGGCGTGGAGCCAGATCGCGGCCCCGATGCCGGGCTGGGCAACGGAAGCGAGATCGGTGCCGGGAACGACATCGCGGAGCGCGAAGGCGATCGGCTTCGTCTCGAAGACGACGGCGTGCGGCGGTCCGGCCGGCGAGCGGACGAGGCCGAGGTACTGCTCGTAGAACTCCCGCGAAGCGTCGAGATCGCGCGCCTGCAGCGAGAGAAAGTCGGGGCCGGTGACGGGCATGGTGCTGCTCCTTCTCTTGAATGTCAGGTTCCTGACATGAGCCACTGTATGTCAGGAACCTGACATAGGTCAAGTCTCGCCGAACCGGCCACGCGGGGCGTCGTGACCACCTAGGATCGGCGCAGCCCGGACGCCGCGAGGTCCGGCGGAGACCGGTGGAGGGCAGGCATGTCACCCTTGACGTTGACGAGCATCGAGATCGTCCCGCGCGTGCTCCAGCTCGTCGTGGGCCTGCTCGGCTTGATCTTTTCGATCAAGGGGCGGTCCCGGGGAGTTTCCGGCCTCATGGTGGCCGCATTCGTCATCATGCTGGCCACGACGGCGGCGGGCATCGCGTGGCAGTTCGTGTCGTTGAACGCGCCGTCGTGGAGCAGGGCCAGTCACCTCAGCATCGACGACATCCAGCTGATCTTCTTGGCGGTGGGCATTCCGCTCGACACCGCCGCGGTGCTGTCGTGGCTCTTGGTCGCGCTCGCGGTCGTCAAGGGCAGCCGCCCGCCCCGGCCGTATCCGGGGCCGGTCGGCTACCCGATGGCGCCGCAGCCGGGTTTCGTGAGTCCTCAGCCCGGCTACGCGCAGCCTGGTTATCCGCCGCCCGGTCCGCAAAGCCGGCAGCCGCCGGGCTAGCGGTGCCGGGGCTCACAAGGGGTCGTACTCGTCGCCGTTTTCGTTGAGCAGCACGTATCCGGGTGACAGGTCTGTCAGGCACCTGCTCAGCGACGCCAATCGCCGGCGACGACGCGCAACTCGCCGCCCGACGCCAATCGCACCGGCTCGACGGGATCGAGGCGGGCGATGTCGAAGTCGAAAACGTCCGCCAGCAACGCGGCGGCGCGGGAATTCTCGCGGATGCGATCGACCATGGCGAGACGATAGCCCATGTGCCGTCAGGGAAAGAGCGGCTCGGCGCCGAGGGTCAGGACATGTGGGCCGAGAGCAGCCACGCGGGGACCGACTTGCGGCCGTTGCCCTCGTCCCGGACATCGCTGCCGGCGAAGTCCGCGAAGTCCGGGAAGCCCTCGGGGACGTTGGCGTGGATGCGGGCCGGCCGGATCTCGTCGACCGTCCAGTACTCGCGCACCACCTCCCGCAGTTCCTTCGCCGAGACCGGGTTCACCTTGTCCGACGGCACGGACCCACTGTCGAACACCAGCACGAAGTAGGACGCGCCGGGCGCCGCGGCGCGCGCGATCGATTCCTGGTACCCCTGGCGCAGCTCGACCGGCATCGAGTGGAACAACGTGCTGTCGACGATGGTGCCGAACCGGCCGTCGTAGCCGGTGAACGTGCTGATGTCGGCGACCGCGAACCGGGCGTTGTCCAACCCGCGCTGGGCGGCTTCCGTGCGCGCGAGCGCGATCGCGGACGGTGACTGGTCCAGGCCGACGGTGGTGAAGCCCTGGTTGGCGAGGTAGAGCGACGTCGCTCCCTCGCCGCAGCCGGCGTCGAGGACGTCGCCGTGGAAGGCGCCCGCGTCGATGAGCGCGGCGATGGCGGGCTGCGGTTCGCCGAGGCTCCACGGCGGCCGGAAGCCCGGCCCCATCTCCGGAGCCTGGCCACGGTAGGCGGATTCGAACAACGCGTCGCTCGAGTAGTTCGTCATGAACCTCAGAGTGTCAACCGGGTTGATATATGTCAACATGGTTGACATGGAAAGCTTCCGGGACGAGCCACTCGGCTACCTGCTGCACCGGGTCACCGCGGCCTTGCGCGCCGAGGTGGCCGCCGCCGTGCTCGAGCCGGCGGAGCTGGCGGCGCCCGAGTACCTCTGCCTGCGGATGCTGGCGCGGTCGCCGAAGTCCAACGCCCAGCTGGCCCGCGAGGCCCAGGTGTCGCCGCAGGCGATGAACAAGGTGGTTCGCGAGCTGCAGGAGCGCGGCCTGGTGACGCGACCCGCCACGGTGTCGTCCGGCAGGTCGTTGCCCGCCACCTTGACGCGCGAGGGCGTGACCGTGCTCGCGCGCCTCGACCCCGAGGTGGTCCAGGCCGAGGATCGGGTGCTGGCCAATCTCGGCGAACAGGATCGGCGCGAGCTGCGGCGGCTCCTGGTCGCGGTCGGGTCCCCACCACGGCGCGACAACCCGGTGAACAGCTGACGAAGATGCGACGTGTCGTGATTCGGACGCCTCCGCCCTAGTGACGGATGACGGCGGCGGGGCGAGCCTGGTGCGATGCACTGGAGATCATCTGTTCTGGTCCTGACCTGCGTCGGCACCCTCGTCGCGGGCACCGCCGGAGCCGCGGACGCGGCCCCCGGCCCGACGGCGGCACCGTCACCCGCGGCCACCGAACGTCACTCGGTCACCCTGCTCACCGGTGACGTCGTCCAGGTCGAACGGCAGCCCGGCGGCAAGCAGGCCGCCACCGTCCAGCCCGCGCCGGGCCGCGAGAAGATCCGGTTCCACCAGCAGGAGGTCGACGGCCACCTCAGCGTCTTCCCCGAGGACGTCGCGCCGCGGCTGGGCTCGAAGCAGGTCGACCGGACCCTGTTCGACGTCACCGAGCTGATCGCCGAGGGGTACGCCGACGAGCAGTCGAAGACCCTCCCGCTGATCCTCACCTACCGCAAGGGCGCGGACCTCCGCGCCAAGGAAGCCGCCCCGGCCGCCGCCGAGCTGGGCGTGACGCTGACCAGCGTCAACGGCCGTTCCGCGCGGGCCAGCAAGGCCAGCGCCGGCGCGTTCTGGGCCTCGTCGGCGGGCAGCGCGATCGAGCGGATCTCCCTGGACCGCAAGGTCCGTGCCTCCCTCGACCGCAGCGTCCCGCAGATCGGCGCCCCCGAGGCGTGGGCCGCGGGCTACGACGGCACCGGCACCACGGTCGCGGTGCTCGACACCGGCTACGACCCCACCCACCCCGACCTGGCCGGTCGGGTGAAGGAGGCGGTCAACTTCACGACCAGCCCCGACACGACCGACCACTTCGGCCACGGCACGCACGTCGCCTCGACGATCGCGGGCTCCGGTGCCGCCTCGGGCGGCCGGCTCAAAGGCGCCGCGCCGGGCGCGAAACTGCTCGTCGGCAAGGTGCTCGACGACGACGGCTTCGGCTACGAGTCCTGGGTCCTCGCCGGGATGGAGTGGGCGGCGCACTCCGGCGCCAAGGCGGTCAACATGAGCCTCGGCGGCGGCCCGACCGACGGCACCGACGAACTCAGCCTCGGTCTCGACGCGCTCAGTGCGCAGACGGGCACGCTCTTCGTGGTGGCCGGCGGCAACGACGGCGAACAAGGCGCCTACACGATCGGCTCGCCCGGCACCGCCGAAGCCGCGCTGACCGTCGGCGCGGTCGGCCGGGACGAGAGCCTGGCGTCGTTCTCCAGCCGCGGCCCGCGCCTGGGCGACAACGCCGTCAAGCCGGACATCACCGCGCCCGGCGTCGGCATCGTCGCCGCCCGCGCCGCGGGGACCGCCATGGGCGACGTCGTCGACGACCACTACACCGCCGCTTCCGGCACCTCGATGGCGACGCCGCACGTCGCGGGCGCCGTGGCGATCCTCGCCCAGCAGCACCCCGACTGGACGGGCCGCCAGCTCAAGGACGCGCTGGCCAGCACGTCCCTGACCGCCCCCGGGCGTTCGGTGTTCGAGCAGGGCGGCGGCCGGGTCGACGTGGCCCGCGCGGTGAAGCAGAAGGTCTTCGCCACCGGCACGCTCGACCTCGGCGCGGTCGAGGACGGCAAGGGTCTGGTGTCCAAGCAGGCCACTTACACCAACGCCGGCACCACGCCGGTCTCGCTGAAGCTCGCTCTCGACGCCAAGTCCCTGGCCGGCGTCCCCGCCGGGGACGGGATCCGGCTCGACAAGTCCACTGTGGACGTTCCGGCCGGCGGAAGCACGACGGTGACGATCACCGGCGACCCGGCGAGGCTCGCGCCGGGCACCTACAGCGGACGGCTCACCGCGACCGCGGACGGCGTGGTGGTGCACACCTCGCTCGGCGCGGACAAGACCGCGCCGAAGCACAAGGTCACCCTCACCGCGCTCGACCTGCAGGGCAAGCCCACCGTCGCGCCGTGGCTGCTGATGTACGGCGAGGACTACCGCTTCGACGTCAACACCTGGCTGGGCGGCGGCAGCCTGACGGTCGAGCTCGGCGCGGGCGTGTACTACCTGACCGCCGAGGTCGACGGGACCCGGGACGGCCTCACCGCCACCCAGGTCGTCCTGCCGGAGCTGCGGGTCACCGGCGACACGACCGTCGTGCTGGACGCCCGCAAGGCGGTGAAGGTGGACATCCAGACCCCGCAGCCGTCCGAACAGGCCGGGATCTGGAGCTACTACACCTACCGGGAACTCGGTTCGCGCAAGATCGCGAACTACGCCATGCAGTTCGACTACACCCGCGAACTCCGCGTGACCCCGACCCCGAAGGTGACCACCGGCGCCTTCGAGTTCGGGTCCCGCTGGTCGAGGATCGCACCGCCGTTGACGGTGAACGTCCTGGGCGGCCGTGACGCGCTGACGAACCGCTACCTCGCCGGGTCACCCAAGCTGGACGGTTGGCGGCTGCTGCAGGCCGTCTCCGCGGGGCGCGGCAAACCGGCGGACTTCAAGAACGCGCGCGGCAAGGCCGCGATCGTCGACCCGGACCCGGCCGACTACAACCGCGACGAGGTCTCCCGCGCCGCCGCGGACGCCGGGGCGGCGATCGTCTTCATCGTCGTGCCGGACGGCTGGGGGACCGCCTCGGTGCCGTCGATCAGCGCGGCGCCCAACCTGGCGATCCCGACCGTCCAGCTCGACCGGGACCAGGGGCTCGCGCTGCTGGACCGGATCAAGCGGTTCCCGACGTTCCTGAGCCTGCAGGGGATCGCGGTCAGCCCGTACCTCTACGACGTGGTGCAGACCGAGCGCGACCGGATCCCGGACAAGCCCGTCCACCGGGTCACCGCGGCGAACACCGCGACCGTCACCACCCACTACCGCCAGGCCGGCAGCGGCGGTGAGGCCAAGGAACAGCGGTTCGCGTGGAAGCCGTGGCAGGACTTCGCCGTCAACGAGTACCAGCGGTACGTGACGACGCCGTCGACCCGGGTGGAGTACGTCAGCTCGGGGGACATCCTGTGGCAGCACCGGGTCAAGCACGGCCTGGTCTGGGACGAGATGTCGCCGCTCGACGGCGGCATGACCGCAGCGCCGCGCACCTACACGGGCAAGGAGAACATCACCGAGGACTGGTTCGCGCCGGTCGTCCGGCCCGCCATCCCGCGGGGCGTGCCGGGCATGGACTCGACCCGTGACGGCGACAGCCTCCGGATCCGGATCCCGGAGTTCGTCGACAGCCAGGCCGGGCACTACGGCTTCAACGAAGGCGACGACCAGGCCGCGCCGGCCACCACGTCGGCGAAGCTGTTCCGGGACGGCAAGCTCGTGTCGGAGCAGCCCTACGCGTGGGGCACCTTCCCCGCCGGCGCGGACCCGGCGACCTACCGGCTCGACCTGTCGGTGCGGCGCGATTCGCCGGAGTGGCTGTTCGGTACGAGCACGCAGACGTCGTGGACGTTCCGATCGGCAAGATCGGCGGCCCCGGCGCTGCTTCCGTTGCTGCAGCTGGACTACGCGGTGGACGCCGACTCCGGCAACCGGCTCTCGGCCGGCCGCCGGGCCGGGATCGGGCTGACCGCGCGGTTCCAGGACGGGATGGCCGCGCCGGACGTGCGGTCGATGAAGGCCTGGGCGTCCTACGACGACGGCAGGACCTGGCGCGCCGTCGACGTCAAACGCACCGGGAAGTCCTACGAGGCCACGATCGACCACCCGTCGCTCGGGGCCACGAACAAGTACGTCGCGTTGCGGGTGCAGGCCACCGACAGCGCGGGCAACGCCGTCGACCAGACGGTGCTGCGGGCGTACGGGCTGCGCTAGCCGGTTTCGCTCAAGGGCGCCGGGTGCCTCCCGCCGGTTCGCGGCAGGAGGTGCCCGGGGCTCGGCTCGTCCAGCCAGCCGAGCTTGCTGGCCTGCCAGGCCAGCTGCATCCGGGTGCGGGCGTTGACCCGGCGCATCAGGTCCTGCAGGCGCCGCTGGACGGTCCGGTAGCTGACGTCGAGCTGCGTCGCGATCGACTTGTCGCTGACGCCGCCGATGAGCAGGGACAGCAGCCGCCGCTCGTCGGGGTCGAGGTGGCTCGTGGGCGCGGTGTCGCCGATCCGCAGCGGCGAAGCGCGCTCCCAGTAGACCTCGAACAACGCGACCAGCGCCGACAGCAGGCTGCTCTCCCGGACGAGCGCGGCGGTGGGCTCGCCCGTGCTGTCGTGGCTGACCAGCGGGCACAGCGCCACCCGGCGGTCGGAGATGGCCAGGCGCACCGGCAGTTTCGAGATCGAGCGGGCGATCTCGCCACCCTCGATGCCCTCCAGGACGTTGACGATCCGGCCGGGCTCCTCGAGCAGGCCGGTCTCGTAGATCACGCGGTACTGCACGCCGCGGGCCTGCGCCAGCGCCTCTTCGACGTTCTCCGACGCCGCCATCGCGACGTTGCCCTCCAGACAGAACCACAGCGACTCTTCGCGGGCGCCGCGCTGGATGGCCAGTGCCTGCCGCCGGATCGCGTCGACCCCGGTGATGACCTCGACGAGCTGCGCGGAGTCCCGCCGCCGCGCGCTGCCGCGGTACTCCTCGGCGAGCTGGGTCACCGCGGCCCTGGCGGCCTCCAGCTTCTCCTGGCCGTGCACCAGCAGCGGGCCGAGCGAGACGTCCGGTGGCGCGGACACGTAGTGCCCGTCGGCCCGGTTGACGAGCCCCTTCGCCAGCAGGACCTCCAGGATCGGCTCCACCTCGCCGCGGTCCACGCCGAGCTTGCCCGCGATCTCGCCGGGCGCGGTCCGGTACCCGCCGACGACCACGCGGTAGACCCGTTCTTCGTCGGGAGTCATGCCCAGCGCTTCCAGCACAGTGCCTCCTAGCCACGCGGCCCCAGGGTCTCCATCGGCGTTGACGGCTCGCTGACAACGTACAACGCGGGTGCGGGCCGGGAACGGACGGCGGGAGGACGCCGTGGCACACTTCGTCGACCATGAGGCGGGGGTGACGCGTGACCGATCGGCCGGCCAGGCGAACGCAGGAGCAGCGACGCGCCGAGGCCGAACGGCGCGTGCTGGACGCGGCGATGGCGCTCATCGCGCGCAGCGGGTCCCGAGCCGTCACGCTCGCCGAGGTCGGGGAGGCTGCCGGGTACAGCCGCGGCATCGTCTATCACCACTTCGGCAGCCGGGAGCGGCTGCTGGAAGCCGTGGTCGACGAGGCGCAGCGGTTCGACGTCCCCGCCTACCAGGGCGACGGCCTGGACCACCTGGTGCGGATCGTCGAGGCGTACCTGCGCAACGTCGTGCGGCGGACACCGGCGGCGCGCGCGTTCCTGCAGCTGTGGGGCGAGGCGATCGCGGCCGACCCCGCGCTGGCTCCGCTGTTCGCCCGCCGGGACGCCGACTTCCGGCAGCTACTGGCCGACGTGGTCCGCCAGGGCGTCGCCGACGGGTCCGTCCGGCCCGACGCGAACCCGGCCGCGGCCGCCGTGCTGGTCGTCGCCCTGGTCCGCGGTACCGGGCTGCAGCTCATCGCCCAGCCTCCGGTGCGCAACGTCCCCGCCCTCATCCGGGAAGCGACGCGCTCGGTACGCGCGGCGTTCGCCGTCTCGCCGTAGTTTCCGGCCGTGGTCTCCCGCGCCGGCCGCTGCTACACTTACTTGCATACATGCACGCAACTTAGGAGTGATGATGGCTGTTCCCCTGGTACTGGTGCACGGCAATCCGGAGAGCTCCGGCGTGTGGGGGCCGCTGATCGAGGCGCTCGGCCGGGACGACGCGGTGACGTTGTCCCCGCCCGGCTTCGGGGTGCCGGCGTCGGACGATTTCCCCGCCACCGTCGAGGGCTACCGCGAGTGGCTCGCCGCGCGGCTGGAGCAGTTCCGGGAGCCGGTCGACCTCGTCGGCCACGACTGGGGTGGCGCGCACGTCGTCCAGATCGCGATGACCCGCCCGGACCTGATCCGCAGCTGGGCGTCGGACGCACTCGGCCTCTTCGACCCGGGCTACGTCTGGCACCCGCGGGCCCAGGTGTGGCAGCAGGAGGGGGCGGGCGAGGCCTCGGTGAAGGAGATCTTCGGCGGCACGTTCGAGCAGCGGCTGGCGGTCGTCACCGCGCTCGGGATGACCGGCCCGTTCGCGGAACGCGTGGCCGCCGGGATGGACGACGGCATGGGCCGGGCGGTGCTCTCGCTGCTGCGGTCGGCGGCCCAGCCGGCGATGGCGGAGGCGGGCCGCGGCCTCGCGAAGGCACGCCAGCGGCCCGGCCTGGCCCTGGTCGCCCTCGCGGACGCCGAACAAGCCAGCGGAACGCCTGCGCAGCACCGCTCCGCGGGCGCGGCGGCCGGCGCGGAGATCGCCGAACTGGCCGAGGTCGGCCACTGGTGGCCGGTGACGGACCCCCACCGGGTGGCGCGCGCTTTGACGGCCTTCTGGTCCCGTGTGGACGGTTAGGGCGCTGTCCGGGAAGACGCGGTGGTCGCGGGACTGAGACCGGCAGCGGCCGTCCCGGCTCGCGCCGACACGACGGGCTGCTCCGGGGCGTCGGGTGCCGTCAGCTGTTGCTCGCCGACGGGTTGGACGAGGTCGCCGACGCGCCGCCGCGCGGCGGGACAAGCTGGTCGCGGTCCTGGGCACCTGAGCCTCGGACGACTACCGCGGATGCGACGCCGTTGTCGTGGGTCTCCGTTCGGAAGAGCCAGGCTGGAACGCAAGAAGCGAGAAAACTTCGGTGCACCTCGTCGTGGGCGGGGCAGACCGCGGAATCGCCGAATCGGATCGCGTGGCGGCAGCCGCGATCCGGCGGGCCCGGTCATGCGCCGGCCGGCCGGCGCGTCGGCGTCGGCGTCGGCTCGGTCGAGGCTGAGCGAGAGCGCGCCCGCCCGCTCGCCGACCGGCCGATCAAGATCACCGTGACGTCGGCGGGCCACCCGTCCCCAGGCGCACCGAATGCTTCCGGCCGACCTCGATACCGCTCCTACCCGAGCCTCGGCCGCTTCGCCGGACGGTCGTCGATGGGCGACGCCGGTGGTGTGTGGCCCGGGGGAAGGCCGTTCGGGGGGCGCTCGGTGGTCGGTGCGTGCGGCATCGGGGTGCCGTCCGGCAGGATGCCCGACGAGTTCGGCGGCAGGCCGTTCGGCGCCTGGGGATACGACGGCCACGGACCGCCCGTGTGGCCCGGCGCGGCCGGGTTGGTGTAGCCCGGGTGGGAACCGCGGTCGGGGCGCGGCGGCATGTACTTGTCCTCGTGCGCGCCGGTGCCCGACGAGCTCTTCGAGTACTCGACCTGGCCGTAGCTGCTGCCCTGCCGGTTGTAGTGCTTGTTGTCCTCGATGGGCAGCTTGTGCCCGGTCTCGTTGAAGTAGGTGCCCGCCGCCTTGTTGTGGCCCATGATGGCGTTCTTCTTGGGGACGATCTGGTCCGGCGTGCCGTCCTGGTGGTAGGTCTGGAACTGGCCGTGCTTCTGCATCCACTTGTTCTGCGCGTCGGTCTTGAGACCGGGCGGCATCTGGTGCTTGTTGACCAGGGCGTCCTCGAACATCGGCCGGATGTTCTGGTGCGTCCAGCTGGGGTTGTCCATGCCCGCCGCCGGCCGGTTCTTCTTGTTCTTCATCGGCCCCGCGGGCGCCGACTCCTTGTACCAGCCGCCGCCCGGGGACTGGCTGTACTTCCCGCCGCCCGGCGACTGCATGATCGGGTTGTTCCCGATGTTCGTGTCGAGCGTCAGCTTCGGCTTGCCGCAGGACTGCGGGGCGAGGCCCAGCGGGTCGATCTGCCCGAACGGGTTGTCGACGTAGGCGTAGGGATTGGGTCCCGGCGCCAGGCCGAGCGGGTCGGGGCTGAGGTAGCGCGCGGTCACCGGGTCGTAGTAGCGCTGGGCGTTGTAGTGCAACCCGGTCTCGGCGTCGGAGTACTGCCCGGGGAACCGCAGCGGGGTCGCCGAAGGACCACCGACCCCGAAGACGCTCGTGCGCGCGCACCACGTGATCCGGCCCTGGTCGTCGACCAGCTCCGCGGGACTGCCCGTCAGGTCGGCGACGATCGCGTCGAACCGGGTGTCCACCCACGCCTGTCCCGGCCGGGCCGCCCGGCCGCGCTGCGCGAGCGGCCGGTAGTCGCCGGGCTCGTAGTCCCACACCGTGGCCTGCACGCCGTCGGGCGTGTGCCGGGCCTCCTCGACCAGCAGCTGCCCGTCCCAGGTGAACTCGACGCGTTCGAGCGGCGTGCGGCCGTCGGCGGCCAGGTGCTCCTTGGTGACGCGGCGGCCCAGCGCGTCGTAGGTGTAGCGCCAGGTGCTGCCGTCCGGAACGCCGGCGGCGACGAGCCGGTCGTCGCCGTCCCAGGTGAACCGCCAGGTCAGCTTCGCGCCGCCCGGCATCGTGCGTTCGCGCAGCACGACCCGGCCGCGCCGGTCGTGCCCGTACCGCGTCCCGCCGGCCGCGGTGACGAGCGGGCCCACGAACGTCCGCCTCCCGACGAGGTCGGGCTCGGCGGTGGGCCACGAAGCTTCGGTGATGTTCCCGGCTTCGTCGTAGCGGTAGGACTCGGACCCGTGCGGGGAACGCACCTCCGTGACCCGGCCGAGCGGGTCGAGGCCGAACTCGCGCGGACCGGCCGCCTGGTCGTGCAGCGCGACCAGCTCGCCGTCGGCCCGGTAGCCGTACGAGCGCTGCTGGCGGGTCGCACTGGCCCGGTCGGTGATCACCTGGGACGCCAGCTGCGAGTTCGGCGTCCAGGTCTGCACCAGGGTGGCGCCGGTACCGAGGGTGCGGCGCACCTCGCGCCCCGCGGCGTCGTGGACGAACCGCAGGTCCCGGCCGGCGAGCCGGGCGGCGACCGGCAGCCCGGCGGCGTCGAACTCCCACGCGCTTTCCGCGCCGGACGGCGTGAGCCGGTGCACCCGGCGGCCCGCGGCGTCGTAGGCGGACCGCACCGTGCGGCCGTTGACCGTCTCGGCCAGGACCCGCCCGACCGCGTCCCGCTCGTAGCTGATCCGCGTGGTGCCGTCGTCGGCCGACAGCAGCTGCCCGGTGGCGCTGACCTCGAACCGGGTGGTGCGGTTTCCGTCGACCTGCTCGACCAGGTGGCCGGCCAGGTCGTAGCGGAACGTCGTGCGCTGCCCGTCCGGGCGGACGCGCTCGACCTGCCGGCCGGCCGCGTCGTAGCCGAACGTCGTCACGCCGCCGGCGAAGTCGGTTTCCCGGACCAGGTTCCCTGCCGCGTCCCGTTCGTAGCGCCAGACCCGGCCCTGCCCGTCGGTCACCGCGTCGACCCGCAGTTCGCCGTCGTAGCTGACCGAGATCCGGCTTCCGTCCGGCAGGATCTGCGCCGTCGGCTGGTCGAAACCGCCGTATTCGTAGCGGGTGACGCCGCCGGCCGCGCCGGTGTGCATCCGGTTGTTGCCCTCGCCGTCCAGCACCCACCGGTCCTGGCTGCCGTCGGGGTTCTGGTGCCACGCGAGCTTTCCGTCGACGGAGTAGGCGAAGCGCTCCACCCCGCCGACGGGGTCGGTGATCGCGACGAGGCGCCCGAACTCGTCCCGTTCGTAGCGGGTGACGGCGCCCAGCGGATCGGTCACCTCGACCGGCAGGCCCGCCTCGTCGTTGACGATGGTGGCCGTGGCCCCGGTCGCGTCGGTCAGCGCGACCGTGAACCCCCGGTCGTCGTAGCGGTAGCGGGTGGTCGCGCCGTCCGGCGCCACGACCGTGACGAGGTTGCCCCGCTCGTCGAACTCCTGGCGCGTCGCGACGCCGGGTGCCTCGTGCAGCACCAGCGTCCGGCCGTCCGCAGCGCGGTCCCAGGTGCGTTCCGTGCCGTCCGGGCGGATCTCGGCGACGAGGTTGCCGAGCTCGTCGTAGCGGTAGCGCGTGGTGCGGCCCAGCGGGTCCGTCGAGCTCAGCAGGTGACCGCGGGCGTCCCACTCCGAGACCGTCGCCTGCCCGAGCGGGTCGACCTCGCGGGTCACCTGGCCGGCTTCGTTGTAGTGGAATTCGGAGGTGTGGCCGAGCGCGTCGGTCGACCGGGTGACGCGGTTGTCCGGGTCGTACTCGAGCACGCAGTCCAGGAAGCCGCCCGAGCCTTCGGTGCGCACGACGCGGCCGGCGGGGTCGTAGTGGTAGCGGAACCATTCGCCGTTGCGGTCGGTCCAGCCCACGATGCGCTCCGCGCGGTCGTAGGTGTAGGTCATCGGCTGCCCCGACGGATTGGTGACCGAGACCAGGTTCCGGCGGTCGTAGGCGTAGCGGACCAGCTCGACCTCGCCGTCACCGGTGACCGCGAACAGCGCGGTGACGAGCCCGTCGACGGTTTCGAAGCGGACGCGGTGCCCGGCGGTGTGCCGGATCTCCAGCGGACGGCCGTCGTCGGCGCGCACGATCTCGAAGGCGTTGCCGTTGCGGTCGGTCACCGAGGTCAGCAACGCCCGCCCGCCGCCCGGCGCGAAGTAGAGCAGCCGCCCCAGCTCCTGGTCGTCGACCAGGTAGCCGCCGTCCGCCGCGCGCTTCAACGGGCGCAGCGGTCCGCTTTCGGCGACGACCCAGTCGTCCGTGCCCGGCAGCGGGTAGCGCAGCAGGGTGCCGTCTTCGGCGGCGAAGCTGACCCCGCGCTCGTCGGCCTCGACCCGCTGGTCCACAGTGGACACCCAGCTGCCGCCGAGGAAGATTCCCGCGCGGTAGCCGGAGAAGTGCGTCCGCCGGAACACCAGGGGCAGCACGCCGAGGAGACTGGCGTCGACCTCTTCCATCACCATCTGCCCAGTCGAGACGGCGACCGGGTCGGTCACGCAGACCTCGTTGCCGATCGAGCGGTTGTTCTCGCCCTGGCCGCGGATCCCCTGCGGCGTGGTGCCGTCGGGGTTGCCCCGGGAACCGGTGCCGCCCGGGGACTTCTCGCCGCCACCGCCCGGGCCCTTGTCGTGGGCACCGGAGGGGCCGGTGCTGTCGCCGTTGCCCGAGGGTCCCTTGCCCTTGTCGCCCGCGGTGTCGGTGGAGTCGCCCTTGTGACCGCCCGGGGTGCCCCCGCCGTGGTCACCGGCGGTGCTGGTGGAGTCGCCGCCCTTGCCCTTGGGCCCGTCCAGGCCCTTGGGGCTGCCGTTGATGTCGGCGTGCTTCGGCGCCGGCGCGGCCTTGCCCGGCTTGATGTTCTTCAGCGCCTTGCCCGCGTCGCCGAACAGGTCACCGGCCCGCTTCAGCAGCGGCATCAGCGCCTTGAGCGCCTTGACCAGCTTGGTGGTGAGCTGGCTGATCTTTGACGCGGTCTTCGCGACGGCGCCGATGACCTGCGGCACCACCCAGGTCAGCCCGATGCCGAGGGTGAACACCACCTGCAACGCCCAGGAGATCAGGTGCCCGATCAGTTCGGCGATGATGTCGCGCACCAGGGCGCGGACCGCCGCGACGACCTCGCCGGCCGTCTTCACGCCGCTGGACGCGCCTTCGCAGCCCTTCTGCGCGCTCGCGATCAGCGTCGAAGTGTCTTCGGCGCGCTGGCGGTAGGCGTCGGCCGCCGGGCCGCTCCACCCGCCGAGGTCCGCCTTGACCATGTCCACCAGGTCGGTGGACACGCTTCCCAGCTCCTTGGCGACGTTCGCCCAGGTCTCCGCCTGCGCGGCGATCTCGTCCGCGTTGCCGGTCAGTGCGTTGAGGGCTTCCTTGAGCGGGCCGACGTGCTCGATCAGCCACCCGACACCGGCGGCGAGGATGGCACCGAACGGGTCCATCGCCATCGACAGCGCGTCGAGCGCGGTCCCCACCGCGCCCATCGCCACGGACGCCCAGTCGCCGCTCTCGATCGCCGACTTCAGGTCGGAAGCGCTTTCCAGCAGCGACACCCCGGAAATGGCCGTGGTCGAATCCTTCACCGGCGCAACCAGTGGATTACTCACCGCGCGAGCCCCCTACAGCAACCTTCACGATCACCCCGTCGAAGCACTCGACCCTAGCGAAACCGGCCTCCGCCGGGGCGAACCTTGCCTCATCGGGCAAGAAGGAGGACCGCGGACGCACCCGGCGAACGACGAACGCAACCGGTCCGGCACCTTGCCCCTGACACCAATGTCAGGTCTTACCGTGGCCCGCATGACCGAAATCCACGGAAAGCACGACCGCCGCTTCGACGACGTCCGAGCCGCGCTCGAGAAGAACGTGGCCTCCGGCGAGGAACTGGGCGCGTCGCTCGTCGTCGACCTCGACGGCGAGGTCGTCGCCGATCTGTGGGGCGGCTTCCGCGACGAGGCCCGCACCGTCGCGTGGGACGAGCACACCATCACGAACGTCTGGTCGACGACGAAGACCGTGACCAGCCTGGCCGCGCTGATGCTCGTCGACCGGGGCGCCCTCGACGTCCACGAGCCGGTTGCGAGGTACTGGCCGGAGTTCGCCGCCAACGGCAAGGAGGACGTCGAGGTCCGGCACCTGCTGTCGCACACGTCCGGCGTCTCCGGCCTCGAGCGGCCCGCGGTGGTCGAGGACCTCTACGACCTCGAGACGTCGACGGCCCGGATGGCGGCGCAGGCACCGTGGTGGCCGCCGGGCACGGCTTCGGGTTATCACGCGACGAACTTCGGGCACCTGGTCGGCGAGGTCGTCCGCCGGGTGAGCGGGAAGCCGCTCAAGGCGTTCGTCGCCGAGGAGATCGCCGGGCCGCTGGGCGCGGACTTCCGGATCGGGGCCGCCGAAGCGGACTGGGGCCGGATCGCCGACGTCGTCCCGCCGCCGCCGGCGCAGTTCGACCTCGAAGCTCTGGGCCCGGACAACGTGATCGTCAAGACGCTGACCGGGCCGGCCGTCGACGCGAGGGTCGCCAACACGCCGGCGTGGCGCCGCGCGGAACTCGGCGCGGTGAACGGGCACGGCAACGCGCGCTCGGTCGCGCGGATCCTGTCGGCGCTCGCGCTGGGCGGCACGGTCGGCGGCGTCCGCCTGCTCGGCCCGGGTACGATCGACCTGATCTTCGAGGAGCAGGCCAACGGCGTCGACCTCGGGCTGGGTGTCCCGCTGCGCTGGGGAATCGGCTACGGGCTGCCCCTGCGCGAGACGGTGCCGTGGATCCCGGACGGCCGCATCTGCTTCTGGGGCGGCTGGGGCGGTTCGATGATCATCACGGACCTCGACCGGCGGCTGACGATCGCGTACATGATGAACCGGATGGCCCCCGGCGTCATCGGCTCCGACCGCAGCGGCACGTACGTCCAGGCGATCTACGACGCGCTGGGCTGATCGGGCACGCCGCGCCTTCGGCTATTCCGCCGAGTGGTTCAAGCCCGTGGTGAGCAGTCCGAACGCCCGGTGGACGAGTTCCGAGACCGGTGTTCCGGGATGGATCTCCTGCCAGGCACCGACGGTGGTCCGGACCGCGCACAGCGAGATCGACGCGACGAGGTGCGGACGCGGGTCGAGGCGGGCGTCCACCCCCAGCCGCCGGGCGAGGAGGTCCGCCAGTTCGTCCAGGCGGCCGGTGCTGCGTCCGAGGCAGGCGGCCATGAGTGCGGGAGTGGCGGCCACCAGGTCCTGCATGCTCCGGTGGCGGTTCCCCTTGCCCGGATCCCCGCCGGTTTCGTAGGTCCGGATGACTTCGACCGCGGCGTTCTCGATGGCGGTGATCACGGGCTCCGCGGCCGGGCGCGCGGCCAGGGCCGTCATCATCTCCGTGAGCTGCTGGTCGAGCGGGGCGAGGGCGAGGTCTTCCTTGGACGCGAAGTACCGGAAGAACGTCCTGGGCGAGATGTTCACGGCGGCCGCGATCTCGTCGACGGTCGTCGCGTCGTAGCCCTGCCGGCGGAACAGCTCGTACGCCGTGTCGACGAGAGCGTCCGTGGTCTGCTGTTTCTTCCGCTCTCGCAGGCCCGGACCGGTCATCAGGCCAGCATACGGGCCGCGCCGGTCACTGCCACTAGACAGTCGATGACAAATGGCAGCTTGTGACAAATGGCGTGCCATGCCACCATGGGGCCATGGTCAAAGCACCTTCGTCTTCATCGCCGTGGTGGACGATCCAGCGCCGGCTGGCCCGCCTCAACAAAGCCCTGTTCTCGGCCACGCGGGGCCGGGTCGGCGCCACCGACTTCGGCGCCCCGGTCCTGCTGCTCGACCACGTCGGCCGGCGGACGGGGCAGGCCCGGACCAACCCGCTGATCTACCTCGACGACGCGCCGAACCTCGTCGTCGTCGGATCCAAGGGCGGCACCGACGCGCACCCGCACTGGTTCCACAACCTCATGGCGATGGACAGCACCGAGGTCGAGCTTCCGGGCGGTGTGCGCCGCCGCGTCAGGCCGCGGCTCGCGGACGGGACGGAACGCGACGCGTTGTGGTCACGACTGGTCGCGTTGTACCGGCCGTATGCGACGTACGCGAACCGCACCGATCGGCGGATTCCGGTGATCGTGCTCGAACCGGCGCCGGGCAACTCTGGCAGTAGTGCCTCGCACCACTAGGATACTGCCATGACCCGGCACCGGATGGTGGTCGTCCTGCTCGAGGACGTCCTGCCGCTCGACTACGCCATCCCGGTCCACGTCTTCGGGCGGGAGGCGTCGGAGGCCTACCACCTGGTGACGGTGTCCGTCGGCGGGGGAGCGGTGCCGGTGGCCGGCGGGACGTCGGTGGTTCCGGACGGCGGGCTGGAGCTGCTGCGCCGGGCGGACACGATCGTCGTGCCCGGCTACGCCGACGCTGTGGAGCGTGAGCTGCCCGGTTCGCTGCTGCGGGCGCTGGTGGGAGCGTATCGACGAGGTGTCCGGATGGTGTCCATCTGCTCCGGCGCGTTCGCACTGGCGCGGGCCGGGATCCTCGACGGGCTGACCGTGACGACGCACTGGTCGCTGTGCGCGGCGCTCGCCGAGCGGTTCCCGGCGATCACGGTCGACCAGTCGGTGCTCGTGGCCGGCACCGGCTCGGTGCTGACCTCGGGTGGCGTCACCGCCGGGGTGGATCTGTGTTTGCACCTGCTGAACGTCGACCTGGGGCCGGCGGCCGCGCGGCACGTCGCGCGGCGCATCGTCATGGCGCCGCGGCCGGCCGACGGCCAGCGGCAGTTCGTGGAGAAGGCGGTCGTCCCGCCCGGTGACGACGTCATCGCCCGGGCCCAGCAGTGGATGCTCGTGTCGCTGGAGCAGAACTTGTCGGTGAAGGACGTGGCCACCCGGTTCGCCATGTCGGAGCGGACGTTCCACCGGCGGTTCCGGGAGAAGGCCGGCCTTCCGCCGCTGGCCTGGCTGCGCGACCAGCGCATCGCCCGGGCCAAGGAGCTCTTGGAGAACTCGGAGCTCTCCGTCGAGGACATCGCGCGCCGGGTCGGGTTCGGCACGGCGACCAACCTGCGGGTCCAGTTCCGGCGCGCGACGAACGTTTCGCCGCGCGAGCACCGGAAGGCGTTCACCTTCGACCGCGCCTGACCGGGTGGCGGGAACGTTTCGATAGTCGGCAGTACTGCCACTGTCCGCGGGTGTCCCCCGAGGCGAGACTCGGTGTCAGACCGATTCGACCTCAGGAGAGCGAACCCCATGAACCAGCCGACCTTCGTCCTCGTCCACGGCGCCCTGACCGACGCCTCGGTGTGGCGCCGGGTCTCCGTGCGCCTGCAGGACGCGGGACACGCCGTCATCGCGCCGTCCCTGCCCATGCGCGACTTCGACGGCGACATCGCCTACCTCAAGCAGTTCCTGGCCACCCTCGACGGCCCCCTCGTGGTCGCCGCGCACTCCTATGCCGGGTCGGTGATCTCGGCTCCGGACGCGTTGACCGCGGCGGTCCGGTCGCTGGTGTTCGTCACCGCGTTCCAGCAGGACGCGGGGGAGACGGCGGGTGCGCTGAACGGGAAGTTCCCGGGCAGCCTGCTCATCCCGGACAACCTGGTCGTGCGCGAGTACCCGGGTGGCGCGGAGATCTACCTCCGGCCGGACAAGTTCGCCGACGTCTACGCCGGCGACGCCGGTGCGCGGGACCGGAAGGTCCTCGCCGCCGCCCAGAAGCCGTTCGACCCGGTCACCCTGGAAGGCAGCTTTTCGGCCGCTGCCAGCTGGCACACGCTGCCGTCGTGGGCGGTGGTGTCCACTCAGGACAGTTCCATCCCCACCGAGGCCCAGCGGTGGATGGCCGAGCGGGCCGGTTCCACGGTCGTCGAGGTCGACTCCACCCACGCCGTCCCGCTGGTGCACCCCGATGTGGTGGCCAAGGCCATCCTCGACGCGGCGAGCCGAGATCTCCCCTCGGTGGGGTGAGCCGTTTCGCGGCACGGTCGCCGACGAGGCCAAACCGGACAAGGTCGCCGAAGTCCGGCAGATGCTTGCCGACATGGGCGAGGACGGCCGAACCGATTTCGAGGGCGTCCATGACGCCGGGCACCGGAGACAGCCGATGTTTACCTCCGAGGGAATTGGTTCGGTGCGGCGACCGCCGCAGACTCGGACCATGACCAGTTACCGGATCCACACCGCCGACACCGCCGCCGAAGCCGCGAAGGAGCCGCTCAAGGTCCTCGAAAGCGCTTTCGGCTTCGTTCCCGCCGGTGCGGGCCTCATGGCGAACTCGCCGGCGCTGATCAACACCTTCTTCTCCGCCTTCGGCCACTTCCGGGGCGGCGGCACGTTCGGGCCGGACGAGCGGCAGGTCCTGCTGCTGTCCAACGCGGTCGCCAACCGCAGCGAATGGGCGGTGGCTTTCCACACCCTGGAGTCCTTGCAGGACGGTGTCGAGCCGGCCGTGGTCGAGGCGATCCGGCAGGGCGAGGTGCCCGGAAACCGGCGGATGGCGGCACTTTCCACGTTCACCCGGTCACTGATCGAGCAGCGTGGGCACGTCGACGACGCCGAGGTGGCGGCGTTCAGGTCGGCGGGCTTCACCGAAGAGCAGGTGTTCGAGGTGATCACCGCGGTGGCGATCTCGGCGATGACCAACTACACGGCCAACTTCACCCGGCCGCCGCTGGAGGACGCGGTGGCGCCGCACGCCTGGAAGGCGGGATACTCGGCCGGTGCCTGACGTCGGTCCTCTGCTCAAACACTGGCGCGGTGCCCGGCGGTTGAGCCAGCTGGCTCTGGCCTCCGAGGCTGCCGTGTCGGTCCGCCACCTGAGCTTCGTCGAGACGGGGCGGGCGAACCCGAGCCGTGCCATGGTGCTGAAGCTGGCGGAGGTGCTCGACGTTCCTTTGCGGGAGCGCAACACCCTGCTGCTCAGCGCCGGATTCTCGCCCGAGTACCCGGAGTCCGCATTGGACGCACCGGAACTGGCCGCGGTGCGGGGAGCGCTGGAGACCGTTCTCGCCCAGCAGGAGCCGTTCCCGGCTCTGGTGATCGACCGCAGCTGGGACATCCGGCACACCAACACCGCCGCCCGCCGCTTCTTCGCCTACCTCCAGGACGGACAGCCGGCGAATCCGCCGGGGCCGGCGAACGTGCTTCGCCGGATGTTTCACCCGGACGGGGTGCGGCAGCACGTGACGAACTGGCTGGAGGTCGCCGAGGCGCTGGTGCGACGCGCGCGGCGGGAGGCGATCGGCGGGGCCGCCGACGAGCGGGCCCAGCGGATCCTCGACGAGGTGCTGGACTACCCGGGCGTGCCCTCGCACCTGCGGGTGGTGGACGTGACCGCGCCGGTCCTCCCGATCGTGCCGATCCGGTACGAGCGCGGTGACCGGCGGTTCGAGTACTTCTCGATGGTGACCACCCTGGGCACACCGCAGGACGTGACGCTCCAGGAACTGCGGATCGAGTGCTTCTTCCCGATGAACGACGAAACCCGGGACCACGCCCGTGAACTAGCCGGTCATCACCGCGCGGCGGACGGTCTCCCGTAGCAGCGCGCGGCGTCCGTCGTGCCGGTCCGCGGGCTCGTCCGCGGTCGCCGCGTAGACGTTGCTGACCGGTGACCACGCCATCGACATCGCGATGACCACGGCCATGATGTCGAACGGGTCGCCGGGTCGCACGAGCCCGGCGGCCTGCGCTTCGGCGATCGCCGAGAGCTTCCGGTCGTCGAGCCGGTCGGCGTCGGCGACGAGGTGGCCGGCCGGGCGCCGTTCCAGGCGGGCCCACGTCGCCAGGCGGATCAGGTCGGGGCGGCGCAGGTACTCGTCGTAGAGGCGCACGGCCCAGTCCGCGAGGTCGGTGGCGTCGATCGGGACGACGTTCACGATCCGCTCCAGCGAAGCGAAGAAGATCGCGTCAAAGAGTCCGTCTTTGCTGCCGAAGTACGTGTAGAGCTGCGCCTTGTTGGTGCGCGCCGTGCTCACGATCCGCTCGATGCGGGCGCCCGCGATCCCGTGCTCCGCGAACTCCTGGGTCGCCACCTCGAGGATGCGGTCGCGGGTCGCGGTGCCGCGGGCGGTCAAGGGGTGGTCGGCCATCGGGCGAGCCTACCAAACAGAACAGTCGGTTTGCTTTCTGGCGAGAGGGTGTCTACGGTGAAATAGACCGAACAGTCTGTTTGGAAAGGAGCCGGCATGCGGGAGACAGTGGGCTGGGGAGTGGACGGCGAAGCCGCGGTGCTGCGGCGGCTGCGCCTCGAACGCCGGGACCTCCGCCCGGACGACATCGCGATCCGGGTCGACTACTGCGGCGTGTGCCACACCGACGTCCACTCCCTCGACGCTCACGCCGGCGGCCTCCTCGTGCCGGGCCACGAGTTCACGGGAGTCGTGACCGAAGCCGGGCCCGAGGTCACGCGGTTCGCGGTCGGCGACTCGGTGGCCGTCGGCAACATCGTCGACTCGTGCGGCGAGTGCGTCATGTGCGAAGCCGGGCAGGAGAACTTCTGCCGCGAGTTCCCCACCCTGACCTACGGCGGCACCGACCGCCGCGACGGCTCGACGACCGCGGGCGCCTACGCCCGGGAGTACGTCGTCCGCGAGCGCTTCGCCTACCGCCTTCCCGCCGGCCTTGACCCGGCCGGCGCGGCGCCACTGCTCTGCGCCGGGATCACCGTCTGGGAACCGCTGCACAGCCTCGGAGTGGGGCCGGGCACGCGGGTCGCCGTCGCCGGGCTGGGCGGGCTCGGGCACCTCGCGGTCAAGTTCGCCGTGGCGCTGGGCGCGGAAACGACCGTCATCAGCCGATCGGCGGGCAAGGCCGAGGACGCCCGCAAGCTCGGCGCCCAGGACGTCGTCGTCTCGACCGACCCGGACCAGCTGGCCGCCGCCCGGGACCGGTTCGATGTCGTCGTCGACACCATCTCCGCACCGCACGACCTCGGTCCGTACCTGGGAATCGTCGCCATGGACGGAACGCTCAGCCAGGTCGGCCACCTCGGGCCGGTCACCGTGCGGACCATGGATTTGCTGGTCGGGCGCAAGAAGCTGACGTCAGCCGGCAGCGGTGGGGTGCCCGCGACCGCCGCCATGCTGGCCTTCTGCGCCGAGCACGGCGTCACCGCGGACGTCGAAGTGCTCCCTTCGGCGCGGGTGAACGAAGCCTTCGACCGCCTGCGGCGCAACGACGTCCGCTACCGCTTCGTCCTGGACCTGGCGGACCTGGCCTGAGTCACGACCCCAGCGTGAACCGCTGCGCGGTGGTCGTGTTGCAGTCGTAGATGCGGAGGCGGTCGCCGGGCTTGCCGGCGTTGTCCGGATCGTCGAGACAGCGTCCCGAGCCGACGTTGCGCAGCGTCCCGTCCGTGCCGGACGTCCATTGCTGCGCGGCGGATCCGTTGCAGTCCCACAGCTGCACGGGCGTGGTGTTCGCCGTTGCGCCGTTGACGACGTCGAGGCACTTCCCCAGCGTGCGCAGGGAACTGTCGCCCGGTGCGCTCCACCGCTGCGCGTCGCTGCCGTTGCAGCCGTAGAGCTGCACCGCCGTGCCCGACGCGGGATAGGCGTCGACGATGTCGGCGCAGAGCCCGGCCGGGCCGGTGAGCGGGGCCGGCGGGAAGCGCCACACCTGGTCGGCGGTGGCGGCGCAGTCGGCGAGGCGCATCCCGTCCCCGGCCGCCGTGGCGGCCAGGCAGCGGCCGGAGTTCATCAGCCGGCCCGCGGTCGTCAGGGTCCACACCTGCGCGGACGTGCTGTTGCAGGTGTAGAGCTGGACCGGCGTGCCCGCCGTCGTCGAGCCGCCGGCGACGTCCAGGCACTTGCCCGAGACGCGCACCGCGCCGCCGGCGGGCGGGGCGAACTGCTGCCCGGCCGAGTGGTCGCACGCGGCCAGCTCCAGCGCGGTGCCGTCGGCCGTCTGTCCGTTGTGGACGGCGAGGCACAGTCCGTCGCGGCCGTTCACCTGGCCCGCGGCGGGGTTGCCGGCGGCGCTGCCGGTCAAGGTGACCGTGTGCCGGGCGGTCGAGGCGAGGCTCGCCGTGGTCACCGTGACCGTGCGGGAGTTGGCGTTGTACGACCACGCCGTCTCGGGCAGCCGCTGACCGTCGACCGAGACGGCGGTGGGCGCGGCGGAGTTGGCCAGCCGGAGGGTGTAGGCGCGGGTCGGTGCGGTACCGGAGGCCGGGTCGACGGTGAGCGTCTTCGCCGCGTCCTGCCAGCCGAAGCGGGTGGTCGACGACGCTCCGGCGCCCTCGCCGGAGTCCTCGTAGAGCGAGAAGGTGCCGTCGGCGCCCGCGGTCACGTCGAGCGTCAGCTGGTCGAGCGGTGCGGCGGCGTTGTCGACGTAGTTCGTGCGGATCGGCACGATGCCACCGGCCTTGACGAGCACCGGCATCTCCGACAGGGGCTTGGTGATCGTCGCCGTCGACGGTCCCGTGTAGACGGTGCCGGTGAAGTAGTCGGTCCAGGTGCCCGGCGGGATCCACGCCGACACCGAACCGCCGGCCGCGGTGATCGGGGCGACGAGGACGTTGTCGCCGTACAGGTACTCCTGCGGGTGGGTGTAGGCCGCGTCCTGGTCCGGGTAGTTCAGGTAGAGCGGCTGCGTGATCGGCACGCCGGTCTGGTTCGCCTGCTTGGCCAGCGTGTAGGTGTAGGGGACCAGCGATTCGCGCAGCCGCAGGAACTTCTCCGCGCTGTCGCCCGCCGCGCCGGGGTAGTCCCAGGGCAGCCGGTCGCCGTGGTCGGAGTGCAGCCGGTCGACCGGCTGGAACGTCCCCAGCTGCAGCCACCGGGCGTAGAGCTCGTCGGGCAGGTGACCGCCGTGGAAGCTGCCGATGTCGTGGCTGATGTTGCTGAGCCCGGCGGCCGCCTCGTCCGGCGTGAAGTGGGCTTCGTAGGCGAGCATGTCCCAGCTCAGCGGCGTGTCACCGGTGAACTGGAGCGTGGTGCGGCGTTCCGACCACGGGCCGAGCGGGTAGCTGCTGTGGATGCCGCCCTGCTCGGCGCCGCCGATGCGGCCGAAGGAGAAGCCCCGCAGGCCCTGCGCCGCGGCGTGGTCGGCGTAGGCCTGGTTGATGAAGTTGTCCGGCGCGACGCCCGGGTCGGAGGCGGTCGAGCGCCCGCAGCCGGTGCAGTAGTCCAGCCACCACGTCCGGACGCCCTGGGCGTCGAAGGGCTTGTGCAGGTCGAAGTAGGAACGCAGGTGCGCCGGGTTCGACCAGTCGAAGACGTAGTTCGAGCCGTCGGGGATCAGGCCGCCCGCCGTGGCGTTGGCCGTCGCGAACCGCGGGTCGTTGCCGGCGATGGACGTGTGGATGTTGAGCGAGACGGCGAGGTTCTGTTGTTTCGTCCAGTTCAGGAAACCCTGCGGATCGGGGAAGAGCGCACTGTTCCAGTTCCAACCGTTCCACTGCGAGGGCGACTTCCAGTCCGTGTCGACGACCAGCCAGTCGATCGGGGTGAACGTCGAGCGGAACTTCGGCAGCAGCGTCGTGCGGTAGTCGTTGTCGGAGTAGGCGAAGTAGCGGGAGAACCAGACGCCGTAGGCGGAGCGCGGCATGAGTGCCGTGCCGCCGGTGAGCGCGTTGAGGTCGGCCAGGCCCTGCTTGAAGTTCTTGCCGTAGCCGAAGAAGTAGCCGTCCTGGTAGGGCTGCGCGCCGTGGGACGGCCGGTCCGTGACCGTGCGGTCGGCGTTGAGCACGGCGGAACGGGTGTCGTCGAGCAGGTACCAGCCGTCGCGATCGAGCAGGCCGGGGTGCTGCGGTGTCGGGACGGCTTCCGGGTTGTCCAGTGACCGGTCCCAGCCGCCCAGCACGGACTTCGGGCCCGCGCCGTAGGCGGTGGTGAGCAGCGAGGAGTCGGCGGCGGGGTAGGCGGCCGTGGCCGTGGTGACGGCGAGGCTGTCGAGGTTGACGTTGCCCGAGTCGCCGGACTTCCGGTCGATGCGGACGGAGTTCGTCCCGGCGGTGAGCGGGACCGTCACCGACGCCGTCGCCCAGGTGTTCCAGGAAGCCGTCGGCGGCAGGCTGAACTTCGGGCCGGGGGCGCCGTTGACCGTGGTGGACAGGGTGCGCGTGGTGGTCTGGCCGTCGCCGCCCTGTGCGTTCGCGTAGCGGACCGTCAGCTTGTACTGCCCGGCCGACGGCACGGCGGAGACGTCCTGACCGAGCGACGCGCCGGTGGACTCGAACCCGGCGAGGAACCCCGAGCCGGTGTTGCCGGTGTGGTCGTAGGCGGTGGACGCCGAGCCGCCCGGGACGCCGTTCTCGGCCTCGCACGCCGTGCCGAAGGCGCAGTAGGAGGGGAACAGCGGGGCGGCGGTGACGTTCGTCGTCGTGAGCTGGACGGAGGTGTTGTCCCGGGTGAACGGGCCGCTGCCCTGCCGGTACCGCAGCGTGAGGCTCGCGGTCCGGATCTCGCGGTACCCGCCGCTGACCGTGGTCGTGTAGCTGGGCGCGGGGATGGACCGGTTGACGGCGGTGAAGGTGGCCTGGTCCTGGAAGTGGTCGTCACCGGCGTACTCGAGCCGGATCAGCGTCGGCGTCAGCACATCGAACCGCGCATGGCCGTCCAGGACGACGGCTTGGTCCGCGAGCCGGGTCGGCGGGGCCTGCGCGGCCGCGGTGCCCGCGACCGTGACCAGGCTCGTCAGGACCGCCACCACGGTGTGGATCGTCTTCATCGACACGCGCACTCCCTAGTCCACGCTCCGAACCGGCGATTCCGCACACCCACTGTCAACGTTGTCCACAAGACAAGTCAGCCGCCGAATGCCGCATCCTCCCGACGAGCGGGAACCGCCTGCGGTGCGTCCTCGCGAACCGCGTGCAGACCCGTCAGCGGGCCGTCGATCTGCATGAGCCGGCCCATCGTCAGCGGTCCGAGGTCCACCGGCGCGAAACCGAATTCCGCCACCACCGCCCGGAAACCGGACTTCGCGTCCGCGTCGTCACCGGCGTAGAAGAGGATCCGCCGGCCCGCCGGAGTGACCGGGTCGGCCGCGATGACCGTGCCGTAGAGGTTGTCGAACGCCTTGATCACGTGGGCGTCCGGCACCAGGGACGCGACCAGCTCGCTGCCGCCGACGTCCAGTAGGTCGGGGACGGCGGCGGGTGGCACTTCCGCCCACTGGTTGGTCGCGTCGATCAGCACGCGGCCCGGCCGCGGCGGCAGCGCGCGCAGAGCATCGCGGACCTGGTTCCACCGCACGGCCAGGACGACGAAATCGGCGTCGCCCGCTTCCTCGACGGTGCCGGCCGAGGCGCCCCGGCCGAGCCGGTCGACCAGCTCGGTGAGGCTGTCCGGCCCCCGGCTGTTGCTGAAGACCACTTCGTGGCCGGCCTTGAGCGGGTGACTGGCGATGGCCTGGGACAGCGTCCCGGCCCCGATCATCCCGAACTTCATCCGGCCTCCCTGGCCATTTGGTTAACGTGTTAACCCGAAGCTACGCCGCAATTTGTTAACGTGTCAACCAAATGGGTACAGTGACGGTCGTGACCGAGGTGCGGTGGCTGGACGACCGGGAAGAGCGGGCCTGGCGCAGCCTGATGGCGATGCAGGAGGGCCTGGCGGAGTTCATCGACCGCCGGCTCCGGCACCGGTGCGGTCTGTCCCAGGGCGACTACCAGGTGCTGGCCCACCTGTCGGAGGCGGCGGATCCGCTGCGGGCGTTCGAGCTCGGCCGGTTGCTGCGCTGGGAGAAGAGCCGCTTGTCCCAGCACCTGACCCGCATGGAGAAACGCGGCCTGGTGCGGCGCGAACAGTGCGACACCGATCAGCGGGGTTCGGTCATCGCCATCACGGCCAAGGGCATCGAGCTGATCGAGGCGGCGGCACCCCAGCACGTCGCGGACATCCGCGAAGTGGTCGTCGACCACCTGACGCCGGCCGAGCTCGAAGCACTCACGGCGATCAGCGACAAGGTCCGCGAACGCCTGGCGGCGCAGGAGCCGCAGCGCTGAGGCCCAAGGCGTGGACCCCGAGACCGAAGCTTCAGCCGAGAGCCGCGAGAGTGTCCCGGACGGTGTCGGCTTCGGGGACGTCAAGATCGACGAAGAGGGCCAGCGCCTGCCGCAGGTGGTGTCGTGCTTGCGGGAGATCACCGACGGCGAGATCGCACTGGGCGGCGCCGTGGCAGGCTTGGGCCTGCTCGTAGGGGTCACTGAGTTCGGTGGCCAGAGCGAGGGCGGCCCGATGGTGGGTTCGCGCCGGGTCCAAAAATCCGCTCGCCAGGTAGGTCTCGCCGAGATCGTTGAGCATTTGCGGTTCGGTGACGCGGTCACCGATCTCGCGAGCCGACGCGAGGGCCTGCCGGTGGTGCGCGGCCGCCCGCCCGTAGTGCCCCTGCCGGCAAAGCACGACGCCGAGGTTGTTCGTGGCCACGATTTCGCCCGCCACGAAGCCGATCTCGCGGAACACGACGAGTGCCTGCTCGAGATGCTCGGCGGCCGGCCCGTACCGGCTTCGTCGAATATCGACCACACCCAAGTTGTTCAACGCCAACGCCTCTCCCGCCCGGTCGCCGATGTCACGGGAGATGGCGATCGACCGCTGGTGCTGCTCGATCGCCAGTTCGTGACGACCCTGTTGCCGGTGAACGACACCGCAGTTGTTCATCGCGAAGGCTTCCACCACTCGGTCGCCGATGCGCCGGCCGATCTCCGCCGCGCGTCGGTAACAGTCGATGGCCTGGGCATACTGGCCATGTTGCGAGCGGACGAGGCCGAGATAGTTCACTGTGGTGGCTTCGGCTGCTTTGTTGTCGTTGCCGCGGGCCAGTACCAGCGCGCGCTGGTAGCCCTCCGTCGCGAGCCGGTGGTTGCCCTGGCGCCAGTGCACCAGGCCGAGATAATTCAGGGCGAGGGCTTCGCCGGTGGGATTGCCGATTTCCCGGGAAATCTTGATCGCGTACTCGTGATGGTGGATGGCCTGCTCGTAGTGACCTTGTTGCCAGTGGCCGATGCCGACGTAGATCAGTGCGTAGACTTCGGTGGCGTGAGCGCCGGCATCCCGCGCCGCACGCAGAGCTTGGCCGTAGCTGGTCAACGAGTCAGCGTAGTTTTCCCCGAGTTCGGCACAGCGGAAGAGCCGGGCGATGTCGGCGTACGAACGACGTGCGGCCGCGTGGGCGATGATCGCGCTGAGGTTGACCATTTCCGCGGTGAGCCAGGCGTCGGCGGTCGCGAGGTCGACGACCGGTGACGCGACGGGCTGGGGAACATCGGACCAGTACTGGTCTTCCGGATGGTGGAGGAAGCGCATCGCGGAAGCGGTTGTCTGCAGGTAGTGGTCGAACAGGCGGGTCGTCGCCCTCGACTGGTCATCTTCTGGATCGTGAGTCGCGGCGAGGCTCGCGGCATAGGCACGCAAAAGATCGTGACACGTGTAACGGCCGGGGGCGTGCTGCATCAGCAGATGCGTCTGGACCAGCTCGTCGAGGGTTTCCCGGGTCCGGGCCGGGTCCCGGTCGGCGAGCCGGGCGGCGGAGGACAGGGCGAGATGGGGACCGGGATGCAGCCCGAAGAGCCGGAACATCCGGCCGGCCTCGGCACTGAGGTGGTCGTAGGAACAGGAGAACACGGCACGGATGTTCGTCGCGGCGTCGCCGGTGTCCAAGCCCGCCAGCCGAGTGGACGCGTCGGAAAGTTCTTTGACGAGCACACGCAGCGCGAAGCTCGGGTAGGCGGTGGCTCGCGCCGCCACGATCGCCAGCGCGAGCGGCAACCGGGCGCACCGCTCGATCAGTTCGGTGACAGCGTCCGGATCGGCGGCCACCCGGTCGTGGCCGAGGTGCCGGATCAGCAGTGCCCGCGCGTCCTCGGCGGTGAGCACGTCCAGCGTGAGGGGACGAGCTCCTTCCTGAGCGGACAGGCCGGCGAGCTGATTTCGGCTGGTGACCACCACCAGGCATCCCGGGCCGGCCGGCAGCAACGGCCGTACGTGCTCGACGTCACGGGCGTTGTCCAGCACGACCAGCAGACGTCGATCGGCCGTGAGGCTGCGGTACAACGCCGCTTGCGCGTCCACGGTGGCGGGAAGCTGCTCGGGGTGCACACCGAGCGCGTGCAGGAACCCGCGCAGGGTCTCGCCGGGCAGTGCCGGCGTACCGGTGGGATCGAAACCCCGTAGGTTCACGTAAAGCTGCCCGTCCGGGAACCGCTCGGCGACGTGGTGCGCCCAGTGCAGCGCCAACGCGGTCTTGCCTACGCCCGCTGTGCCGTTGATCGCGGTGATCACGACCGTGGCCACCCCGTCTTGCGAGGATTTGCCGACCAAGGTCTCCAGCTCGGCCAGTTCGTTGGCGCGCCCCGCGAAACGGGGCGTACGGGCGGGTAGCTGCCGGGGTACCGGTGGCCGCACGGGCGCCGGGACCGGTGCGCTCTTCCCGCTCGACAACGGTTCGCCGCGGAGAATCGCGGCGTTCAACGCGCGCAGTTCCGGGCCGGGGTCGCTCCCCAGTTCGTCTCCCAGCCGGCTCCGGGTGAGGGAATACCGGTCCAAGGCCTCGGAGTCCCGGCCCGCGGCCACGAGGGCGCGCATCAGTATCGCCGTCAGTGGTTCGGTCAGCGGGTGTTCGATCAGCAACTTCCGAACCGGCCCGATCACCTTGTCGTGGTGGCCGAGCCGTAGTTCGGCTCGGGCCCAGGCAACGGTGGCATCCAGCCGCTGCTGGTTCCAGTCCTCGCGCATCCGGGCGGCCCATTCGCCGGGCAGGTCGGCCAGCGGAGGCCCCCGCCACAGGTTAAGGGCCTCGTCGAGCAGGTCGGCCTGCTCGGCAACCGGACAGCCGGGGTGACGGGCGGCGGTGGTCAACCGGTGAAACCGGTGCAGGTCGACGCTGTCCGGGTCGATGTCCAACGCGTATCCGCCCGCCTGGCGCACCGGCTCTCCCCGCGGGACCGTTTCGGCCTGGCTCAGGGCACTTCGCAGACGGGAGACGTGGGCGTACAGCGCCGGCCTGGCCGCGGCCGGGGGCGCCTGGTCCCAGATCCGATTGATGAGCGTCTGCAGCATCACCGGACGGCCGGCGTCCACGGCCAGCGCCGCCAGGACGGTCCGTTGTTGCGGTGTGCCGAGGTCCGGCAGCCGCTTGTCGCGGTCCCAGACCTCGACGACTCCCAGCAGCCGGATTTCCACGACCTCACCACCACCGCCGACGCGCCTTGCCGGACCGGACACCGGCAGCCACCGAGGATCCCCCAGGCTGCGAGTCATTATCCGGCGAGCACAGCCGACCTGTCCATCGCCGATCTCGTTTTTCCTGTCTCCATGGACGGCTCAAACGGACGGATCTCCTAGTAGAGCATCCATGCCGCGATCAGGCCATTGTTGAAGTTGATGTTGAGAATCAGTTCTCCCGCCGAAATCCCGGCCCCGTTCGCGACGTTGACCGGGTCGTACACGCTTCCGTAGTTACCCATCCAATGCCACTGCTTGACCCCCGAACTCTCGGCGGCGAGGCGCTTCTGGATTTCGACCCCTTCCGCCGCGGAGAGGACTCGGGTAGGGGCGATGTCGCCGTAGTTCTGATTGTTCATGAAGGTCCTCCTGGTTCAATGGCCGCGCTGATCCAGTCTCGGCCGGCCGAATCGTGCCGATATTCGCCACGTGCACCCACCTCTTCGGGTCGGCTGCTTCACCGTCGCGCTCCACCCTGGTTCCGAACCTTGCGCCAACCTTGCAAGCGGGCCCGCGAGGCAAGTGAAGGTGCGGTGCGCTTACGCGGTCAGGTTGTTGACGGTGAGGGCGGCGATCTTTTTCGCGGCGCCACAAGGGTCGTGCTGCCAAGGGCCGGCTTCGGGCTCGTCGGCGGTGGCGGCGTTGATGTAGACGAGGGTGGTGTCGTCGGCGGCGAGTGCGAGAGTGCAACCGAGCGGGCCCTCGGCCTGCTTGCTGGGGACGTTCTCCTCGATGGCGACGACGACCGCTGGGTAGATGGTCTCGACAGTGATCGGCTCCCAGTGATTGCCGGTGTCGTGGCCCAAGGCATGCTCCTGGAACAGGATGCGCAGGCTGTCACCTCGGTTCGAGGTGCTGACACTGGCGACGGTACCGAACCTGGTGACGCATCGGTTCCCGTCGCGGCTGCGTTCACCGCCGGCGAAGCCGATGGCGGTGAGTTGTTCGACGGTGACCGCGGCGCACGGATCGGTACGGAACCGCCCGGCGCCGCTCATCCCGACCCCGGGGATCGGCGGAACCGACACCGACGGCTCTGCCGGGGCCGGTGACCCACCGGGCGAGCAGCCGGCACCCAGCCCCAGACCCAGCACGGCGACGACAACGCAGAGAGTTCGGCGATCGATCATGGGTGAGTGGCTCCAGGCTTGACCCGCCAGCGACCCGGGTCGTCGATGACCTCGTTGCTGTCCCCGACGTCGGGCAGCGTGGCGAAGTTGGCTTCGATCGTGGTCAGCTGGATGCGGTTGCCGAGCAACCTGCCGATGTTGGTCATCAGCCCGCCGAGCAAGGCCAGGCAGTCGTTCCAGAATGTCGCGAACGCCGAGTTGATCGCGTCGGCGACGTCTCTGAAACCGATGACGGCCAGCGGTGGCAGCGCAGCCGACTCCGCAACGGCGATGCCGATTTTCCCGCCGAGCTGGGCGAGGTTGATCGCGCATTTGCCGATGGTCATGAGCAGGTTCTTGTAGGTGTCGATGATCGTCTCGGCAATCGAAGACATGGTGCTGGTCAGGCTGATCATCGAGTTCTGGTTCTGGCCCAGCGCAGTCACGGCCTTGCCGGCGTAGGCGTTGAACTGGTCGGCGGCGTCGCCGTGCCAGGCTTTCGCCAGCGTCAGCTGGGCGGCGTTGAGCTGTTCAGCCGCTTTGGTCAGGGCAGTCTCGGTGGCGAACGTGTCGGCGAGGTGGAGGACCTTGCCGATGTCGCCGGCGATGAAGACGCGAAGCTTGTCCAGCAAGGTGATGATGCCGTGCGCACCGATGAATTCGGCCCAGTAGCGGATCTTCGCGTCGGCGTCGGCGGGGTAGGGCATCTCAGCCTGCGACGGTGTGACCGGTGTCGGAGGGGTGGCCGACCATGACGGGGGAAAGGCGCTCATGGGAGGCCTCCTTCGAGCTTCTTGAGCCGCTCGTACTCGGCGGCGTCCTGCTGTTCGTAGTAAGAGGCAGCGGTCTGCAGAGCGTGGGCCAGCTGCTGCAGTGTCTCCGCGTTCTTGGTCGAGATCCCGCGGATGGTCTCGATGGTCCGGTTGTACTGCTCGACCGTTCCCGCGCCGTTTCTGTTGGGCATGATCGTCGTCAGCGTCCCGGGCAGTCCCAGATCGAACTCGCCGAGCAGCGTTCCGGCCAGGTCCTGCTGAGCGAACGTGACGACGAGCTCGGCGGCGGTGGTGACGTCGTCGGCGGCTTTGCGCAGGGATTCGGGGTAGACGCGGTAGCCGTGGCCGGTGATGTCGTTGGGGTCGAAGGTCATGCCAGCCCCGTTTCGGTGACCGCCGTGGCGATGGTGTCGCCACGGCGCTGATCGGCTCGTTGTTCGGCGTCGCGGATTCCTTGCAGTACGGTGCGGGACAGCGCGTCGGCGGAGTATTGGTGCATCTCGGTGATGTCGAGGGTCACCGCGGTCAGTTCCCCGGCCCCGGACACGGTCACCGTGCCCAGTTCGCCCGGCAGCCGCCACTCCAGCGGCGCGTGTTCGGCACCGCGAGCGGTTTGCGTCACGGTGGCCACCGCGGCGTCGATTTCCCGCGCCAGGTTGTACAGCTCGTCCTGGTAGTTCACCAGCGTCCCCGTTCCTCGTCCTCGCCGCTGTCGTCGCCGAGGAAGTCGAGGTTCTCGAAGTTCTCCTCTTCGGCTTCGTCGCTGTGGGGACGTGCGCGCGCCGGCGGGGAGCTCGGCGAGAGGGGGTCTGGTTGCGTGCGTTGGTCGTGGGTGACGCCGGTCCAGCGGTCGCTGCCGACGCTGTGCGGTGGCGGGACTGGGGATGGCTGCCATACCTGGTCTTTGTCCAGGACCGCGCGGATCTTCGCGGTGGCCAGGGTGCTGGCTTGCCGGCGTGCGGCCGCCACGGCCTCGACCACGTCGGGTCCGATGGTGTGCGGATGGGCGCCGCGCATCGCTGCCGCGCTGATCTTCAGGTCCATGAGCCGTCCGTGGCCGCTGACGGCGGCGGTCACCGCGCCGTCGCGCGACTGGCCGGTGAACTGGACCCGGTCGAGTTCCTCGTCCAGTTCTGCGGCTTGTTGCCGCATAACGTCCGCGTTGAACACCACGTCGGTGTCGCCTCCCCACGTTCCCGACACGCACTCTCCGGGGTCGATACCTGCGATCATCACTGGTGGTCGCAGGTCGGTCACCCCACGCGGGTCAGCGTAGCTGATCGAGGGGCGGGCGATCCCGCTGTTCGAGGCCACTCTCACCGACAGCGTGCAGGTTTGGGACCCGACCACCCGAACAACCAGGTCTGTCCGCTCGAACATCGAGAGGGCCTCATATCCAGCCCTCCGAGGGCGTAGCGGAGTAGGCGCCGGAAATGTGACAAGCTTGCACCGCAGGCCCTTGCCACCCACGGGCATCGGCGTCAGGATCGCGCGTTGCGATCGATCGACAGCGAGGCAGGCGATGAGCGAAGGCGAATCGGCGAGGCGGAACGGAAAGTACTTCGTCGGCACTTTCGTTCTCTTCCTCGTCATCTCGTTCGCCGGTGTCACCTTGATCCACCAGCAGGAACTCCGGACGTGGTGGCCGCTCGTGGCCGGTGCGCTGGCCGCCATCGCCGGGCTGGCGTGCCGGCGGCTTCTCGGCGGTCGGAGCGGCGGCTGAGCCTGCCGATCAATGCTCTTCGTGGCCGAGCCGTTCGGCGAGGAAGTCCAGGATCTCGTCCCTGGCGCGCAGCGTGGGGTGTCCGTGCTGGTCGATGAGGTGGGCCGTGACGACGCTGTGAGGGCAGCCGACGACGTCACGGAAGAACGGGGGTGGCGCGGGGTTGGCCGTCTCGCCCGGGATGACGCGTCCGTCGAACGCGTCGCCCAGGAGCGCCCGGTAGGCGGCGAACCGCCGGCCGGTGCACCACCGGTCGTTGTCGAAACGGTAGGCGAGGACCTTCAGTCCGTCACGCTCGACGCGCTCGCGCACCATGGCCGCGTCCTCGTCGCTGATCTCCAGCCCGGCGGCGTCGTCCAGTGGCAGCGAAGGATGGTTGACCACCGGCGCGATGACCGCCGGTTCGAGGGTCATGGTGAGCGCGAAGTTGCCGGTGAAGCACAGGCCGATCGCGCCCACACCGGGCCCGCCGCACTCGGCCATCGCGGTCCTGGCCAACCCTCGAAGCCAGACCGTGATCGGGCTGGTGCCGCCACCGGCGAACGCGCGAAACTCCGCGCTGACGCAAGCACGGCGGACGACCTTCTCCCCGTCGGCGACGGTGGGGAAAGCGCCGTCGACGCCGAACAGCGACGGCAGGTAGACCGTGAATCCCGCGTCTCGAATCCAGCGCGCCAACCGGACGACGTCCGGGCTGATGCCGGGCATCTCCGGCATCAGCACGACGGCCGGCCCGGACCCGCCGACGTAGACGGTCTTGCCGACGCCCCCGATGTCGACCAGCCGCTTCGAGAAATCCGTGAGAGCGTCGTCCGGCCGCGGTTCAGTGATCGCCATAGCGGCATCGTCGGGCCGGAGTCGCTGGTACGGCCAGCGGCGAGATCGCCACATGTCCGGGTAATCTCGCCACCGTGGTGGCTCCGCTTCGCGTCGGTGTGCTCGCCTATCCAGGCTGCTTCGCGTCGGAAGTCTTCGGAGTTCCCGACCTTCTCACGATGGCCTCGCACATCGCCGCGCCCACCGGGAACCCGCTGTACGACGTGTCGATCCTGTCGCCGCGGCGGCGCGTGGTCGCCGCCGGCGGGGCGGTGATCACCGTCGTGCCGGTGCGGCAGGTCGACGTTCTCGTCGTACCCGGGTTCGAGCTGCACCCCGGACTCGACCTGGACGCGACCCTCACGTCGCTCAGGCCGGAGATCGAAACCATCAGATCCGGTTCGCAATCGGGAGTCGCGCTGGTTTCGATCTGTGTCGGCGCGTTTCTGCTGGCGGATGCCGGCCTGCTCGAAGGGCGGGAGTCGACGACCTCGTGGCTGTTCGCCGACCGGCTGGCAGACCGGTGTCCCGGCACCGACGTCAGACCGGAGAAACTCGTGGTCACCGACCGTGGGGTGACGACGACCGGCGCGTTCAGCGCGATGTACGACTTCGCCCTCGGCCTCATCCGCGAGCACAACGGCAGCCGCGTCGCCCGCGCCACCGCGCGTGTCGCGCTCGTCGATGACGCGCGGTCCAGCCAGGCTCCGTACGTCGACAGGGAACTGTTGCCGGCCACCGGAAGCCAGTTCTCACAGGGCGTCAAACGCTGGCTGGACCAGAACATGCGCGAGCGCTACGACCTCGGGCTGCTCGCCGCGATTTTCCACGTCAGCACGCGAACGCTCCTGCGGCGGTTCCGCGCCGAGACCGGCCAGACCCCGCTCGGATACTTGCAGGCGGAACGGGTGCGCAAGGCGAAACACCTGCTCGAGACCACCGAGCGGACAGTCGCCGGCATCGCCGCCGACGTCGGCTATCGCGACCCCGGGGCATTCAGCGCCATCTTCACTCGCCTGGTGGGGCAACGGCCGCAGGACTACCGCGCGACGTTCAAGGCGCACGCCGAACCGTCTACTCCGTGAACATGGTCAGCGACCGAACCCGGTCGAAGCGCCGGGCAGCCAGGTCCTCGTGGCGGATCAGGAAGCGGCCGACGTGGACCTGGTCTTCCAGCTGGAACTGGGCCAGCGGTATCCACTCGCTCATCAGCCGGGTCGTCTCCTCCTCCACGAGCCGGTCGCGATCCGGCACGTCGTGCGCGATCGAGTCCTCCGCCATGCCGTACTCGGCGTTTTCGCCGATGCCCAACTCCATCGAATAGCCGCCGAGGTAGAGGTCGGCGCTCGTGGTCACCTGCGGCCAGAGCTCGGTGAACAAGGTGCGGAGATCTTCGAGGTGGGCGGTGTCGCCCACCTGCAGCTGGACGACGTCCGACTCGAACTCGAGGTTCCCGGGTTCGTCGAACCAGCCCGGCATCTCCGGCTGGACCAGAGCGACGAGGTCGGACCGCGGCCGGAGGAAACCCGATTCGAACCAGTCGTCGTCGTGAGGCGGTGGCTGTTCGGTCTGTTCGGTGGCGGTGCCGGCCGGAATGTGGACGACCCGTGCGAACTCGTGTTCGTCGTGCGCGTGCAGAGCGTGTTCGTGCGCCAAGAAGAACAGCAGCGACCCGTCCGCCGGGAGCTGGAGGCCGTCGGCCCGCGGCAGCTTCGCGCAGTCGAGCGAGGCGACGAACGGAAGCGGCAACCGGCCCAGGCCGCTGATGTCGGCGCACGGCCATTCCGTGCCGGCCGGCAGGCGGGGCAGCCCGCCGTTCTGTCCGGCCACGCCACCGTGCCGCTCGGCCGATCCGATGCCGTACCGGTTGGCATTGCACGCCCAGATCGCCACCCGGAGAAAGCGGCCGATCCGGTCGGCCGCTTCGGCCGGGATGCCACGCTCGATCGCCGTACTCCGAAGCTGTTCGAGATGGTTCATGGCCGAGCACTCTCGCACATCCGCCGGTTCTGGAAGACTGAGCTGCGTGTGGAGGGGCAAGTCCGGCCGACAGTCGGTGATCGCGGACGCGATCGTCGTAGTGGTTCATCAATCGGTTCTGTTCATGAGAGCGGTGTCGCATCGACGCGAAAGCATGTGCGATGAGTTCTTCCCCGGCTGTGACTACTCCGTGTCGAAGACTTGATCTCGACAGCACCTGGTCGGCGTCGAATGATGCCCGACTGAGCAGCCGTGCAGTCGCAGCGGGGACGTTCGGGCGGTAGCGCAGGCCACCCCGCCGACCACGGACAATTGACGCTCGGTAGCCGATCGAACACCAGCTGCACTTGTCGAGCTACGGCCGCTGCAAAACCTTGCGAACGACGAGGCAACGCAGCCCGCTATATATCGTCTTCTGATATATGTGGACGCATGGCGGAGCGGAGCATGTCCGAGCAGACCTTCCTGATGCTGATCGCGCTGGCGGACGAGCCGCGGCACGGCTACGGAGTCGTCCAGCGGGTGCAGGAGCTGTCGGAGGGACGGGTGCGGCTGCGGGTCGGCACCCTCTACGGCGTGCTGGACCGGCTGGTGGCCGACGGCTGGGCCGAGCACGACCGGGAAGAGATTCACCAGGGCAGGCTCCGGCGCTACTACCGGCTGACCGGGGCGGGCAGCGCGGCGCTGGTCGAGCAGACCCGGCGGCTGGCGGCGAACGTCGATGCCGCCAGCACGGTGTTGCGAGCCCGCGGCCAGTGGCCCAGTGTGGCGGAAGTGCGGGCATGATCAGCGCCGAGGCTCAGTACCGCGCGCTGGTGCGGGTGCTCCCGGCGTGGTATCGCGCCGAACGTGGCGACGAGATGGTTGGCACCCTGCTCGACCTGCATGGCGAGCGGGCCCGCGCAGCACTGTGGAGCGAACTGTGGGCGTTGCTGGCGCTGGGTGTGCGCACCCGGCTCGCGAGCCGGGTGGCACCCGCCCACACGGTCGCACTGGGTGAGCTGACGCGGGTGGGTGTGCTCCTCGGCCTGCTCTGGGGTGTGCTCAGATCCGCGGGCCACGCCGGCGACGACCTCTGGGTGATGATCGCGCGTCCTGGTCCGGACCTGCCCCTGCTCATGCACTCCGCGCTGAGGTCCGCGCTGATCAGGGACCTCATCCTGCTGGCGGCCGCCCTGGTCCCGCTCGCACTGCTGGTGGACGGGTGGCGCCGCGCGGCGCGGATCGCCGCCGGGGCGATACTCGCCGCAGGCTCGCTGTGGGGCCTGACCAGGTACTCGCTCAGCCTCGGCCCCGATCTGGTCGCGCACTACGCCCCGCAGTGGCTTCCGCTGGTGTTGTTGCTGCTGGCCTTCCATGCCGAGGCCCCGCTGCCGCCGGCGCGTCCATGGTGGTGGGCCATCGGCGGAAGCCTGGTCTCCGCTGTGACAGCCGGATTCCTCTTCGCGGGCGACCTCAACGGGTTCGCCGGGGTGTCGCCGCTCGTCTGGCTGTGCATCATCGCCGGTACCGGATGCCTGTTCCTGCGGTACCGCACCGGACAACGCGCGGCGCCGTGGACACTGACGCTGGCCCTCTGCATCGCACTGGCGGTGGCGCAGACCCTGGTGCTGAAGCGCTCCTTCATCACTTTCGACGTGCTGGTGGTCGTCCAGATCAGCCTGGCCGGGCTGGTCGTGGCGGCCCTGACCGTCAGCGGAATCCGCGACTACCGTCGCGCCGTCGCGGATCACTGAGCTTTCTTCTCCTTCCAGACAAGGATTTCTTCCTGATGGACACCATTCCTGTCGCGCCCTCGCGCGCCCTTTTGCCGTCGCTCGACGTACCACGGTCGCGGGCGAGAATCCGCTGGAACGACCTGCTCGCGCCGGCTGCCGCGGTACTCATCGCGGTCCTGGGCTACCTGACCCGCTGGATCTGCGACGACGCGCTGATCTTCACCCGGATCGTCGAGCAGATCCTGTCCGGGAACGGCCCGGTCTACTCCCTGGGCGAACGTGCGGAACCCTCCACGAGCACGCTCTGGCAATGGCTGCTCGCCCTCGCCGGATTCGTTTCCGGGAACACCGACGCCTCGGCGATCTCCTGGATGCTCGGTCTGGCGCTGACCGCGGGCGGATTCGCCCTCGCGGTGGCCGCGACCCGGCGGCTGCACGACCGGCCCGGAACCTGGCTGCTGCCCGTCGGCGTCCTCATCCTGCTCGCGCTGCACCCGGTCTGGCAGTACGCGACCTCGGGCCTGGAGACCGGGCTCAACACGTTCTGGATGGCGGCGTGCTGGTGGCTTCTGGTGCGGGCGCGGGGAAACACGTCGGGCAAGGCGATCACCGGCGCGGCACTGGTCATCGGGCTCGGCCCGCTCGTCCGGCCGGAACAGGCGCTGGTCGCCGCGGTGTTCCTGGTCGCGCTGTGGCTGCTGACGCGGCCGGGCCGACGGGTGACGCTCGCGGCAGCCGGGGCGTCGGCCGCGCTGCCGCTGGGTTACGAGATCTTCCGCATGGGCTACTACGGCGTCCTCGTCCCGATGCCCGCGATCACGAAGAACGCCGACGCGTCGAGGTGGGCCCGCGGCTTCACCTACCTCACCGACTTCGCGGACCCGTACCTGCTGTGGATCCCGCTGGTACCGGTCACGGTCGTGCTCGCGCGGCTCCTGCGGCGGGCGCGCGCGGACCGGAGCGGCCTGCTGGTGACGCTGACCCCGGTGGTGGCGGGCCTGCTGCTCCTGGGGTACGTGCTGAAGGTCGGCGGCGACTACATGCACGCGCGCATGCTGCTGCCGTCACTGTTCCTCGTGCTGCTGCCGGTCCTGGTCCTCCCACGTTCGCGGACCACGGGGGTGCTCACGCTGGTCGTCGTGGTGTGGGCGCCGCTGTGCGCCGTGCTGGCCCGGTACCGGGAGGAGCCCGCCGCGGTGCGCTCGATCGACGACGAACGCGCCTACTACCAAGCGTGGACCGGCCGCGAATACCCGACGGATTCCCAGGACTTCACGTCGAGACAGCGGAATCTCCGAGACGCGGTGGCCGACGCGGTGAACTCCGGCAGGCGCGTGCTGATCTACCAGGGACCGCACAACGAGATCATCGCCGCCCCGTTGCGCGCGGACCTGCCGGGGAAGGCGGCGGTGCTCGGTGTGTACCTCGGCACGGTCGGCGTGCTGGCACCCGCCGACGTCGGGATCGTCGACTTCTGGGGGCTGAGCAACCCGATCGGCGCCCGGTTCGCCTTCCCGGAGGGCAAACCCGGTCACGCGAAACCGCTGAGCAACGCCTGGCTCCTCGCCGACTACGCGGCCCCGGAGGCACCGACCTCGCCCGCGGGCAACTTCGTCTTCCGCGACGAGGTCACGCCCGCGCAGGTGGCCGCTGCCCGGCACGCACTCGACTGTGGCGACCTCGCGGAAGTCCAACGTTCGACCCGGGATCCGCTGACGTTGAAGCGCTTCTGGGCCAACCTGATCGGCGCGTGGCACCGGACCCAGGTCACCATCCCGCCGGATCCCTTCGAAGCTGAGCGCAAATTCTGCGGACGACCGTGAACCGGGAAGCAGCACCCGAGCCACCATCCAGGAGCCTCGCCGGAGGTGCGTGAGCACGGTCAATGTCGCACGGCGATACACCGGCACAACCGGATGTCGGCGACGCCCAATCCCACCCGAGGGGCGCGGTGATCGGTACTGTCTGCCGGTGGGGTTCACCGAGCGGGCGCGCAGGGTGCGTGACGGGCGGCTGGCGTACGGCCGGCGGGTCGCGGCGTTGTGTTCGTGTGTGGGCCTCTACCACCCGATCGGCCATCGGGCGACGTTGAGCTTCCTCGGTGAGCTGGCGGGGCCGTACCAGCAGCACGAGCCGGCTCTGCTGCGGGCGCTCGAGGCGTTGGAGGCCAGTCGCGCGGTGTGGCGTGAGGAGGTCGCTTCCTACGTCGGCGCACGGGTGAGGCAGAAGCGGCTCGGCCGGCGGGTGCCCTCGCCCGGGGATGCGCCGCCGAGCAGGATGGGTGGCCATTGGTACGCCTCGACCCCCGATGTGTCGCGCCGCGCTGCGCTGCACGCGCTCAAACTGTGGGAGCGGGGTCAGCAGGCGGACCACGAGGTGCGGTCCGTCGTGCGGTGCTGCATCGCCACCGGCGGGCGGTTGACGGACGAGCAGCTGGACGTCGTTTCGCGCCGACGAGCGTCGGATGAGACCGACGAGGCTCGCTGGGCGATCACGCTCGTCGCGTCCGCCAGCGGTGCGGTCCGCGCGTGACTCGCCGGTGGGCGTCGGCGAGCGGTGCGTCGAAGTTCGGATCGTCATGCAACGCCAGGGGCGGTGAGACGTCCTGGTGATCGTGAGACTGATCCGTATCGCCGGGCTCGGCCTGAGTGTCCTGGTCCTGGCCGCGTGCAGCGGGCAGACCGCCGGAACCGCGTATCCGGCCGGAGCTGCCGGAGCGACCGCGACGACGACATCGCCCGGAACACCGGCCGCGACGGTGGCGTTCGCTCCCGCGGATCAGCTGAACCCGAAGGACGCGATCGTCGTCAAGGCCTCGGGCGGCACACTGCAGGCGGTCACGGTCACGAACCCGCAGACCGGCAACGCCGTCCAGGGCGGTCTCTCACCGGACAAGACGACCTGGACCAGCACGGACCACCTCCGGTACGCGGCCACGTACCAGGTGGTCGCCACCGCGGTGAACCAGGCGGGTGCGGCGACCGAGCAGCGCGGGGAAGTGCACACGCTGAAGCCGGCCGGGGTCGCCACGCCGGCACTCTTCCAACCGGCGTCGGGTGATTTCGGCGTCGGCCTGATCATCGGCCTGAAGTTCGACCACGACATCACCGACAAGGCCGCGGCCGAGAAGTCGTTCAAGGTGACCTCCGCACCCGCCCAGGAGGGCGGCTGGTACTGGGTGGGCAAGCGCGAGGTGCACTTCCGGCCCAAGGACTACTGGAAGGCCGGCTCGACGGTGAAGCTCGAGACCACGACCTTCGGGACGCCGATCGGCGGCGGGGTGTACGGCGGCCAGGACGTCTCGGCCACCTACAAAGTGCACGACTCGTGGGTCGCCAAGGCCGACGGCAAGACGCACCAGATCCAGGCGTTCCACAACGGGCAGCTGGTGAAGACCGCTCCGACCAGCATGGGCAAGACCGCCGACACCCCGCCGCGAGGCGCGACGCCGACCTTCACCGGCACCCACACGGTGCTGGGGAAGGAGGAGCACAAGATCATGGACTCCTGCAGCTACGGCGTGTGCGAGGGCGACCCCGGTTACTACAGCGCGCCGGAGAACTGGAACGTCCGGATCTCCAACGACGGCGAATACCTGCACGAGAACCTGAAGACGGTCGGCGTGCAGGGCAGTGCCAACGTCTCGAACGGCTGCCTCAACATGAACACCGAGAACGCCAAGTGGTTCTTCGACAACTTCAACGTCGGCGACGTCGTCGAGGTCACCAACTCGGGCGGCCCGCAACTGGCGATCAACAACGGTCACGGCGACTGGGCCATCAGCTGGAGCGCTTGGAAGGCCGGCAGCGCCTTGCGCGGCTGAGTTCCGCCTGCAGCGCGTTTCCCGGTCTGTCGGACGCAACGAGCCTGTGCGCGCCGGATCACCCGGCGGCGCCGATCTTGCCCAGCTCGGCCACGTCGTCCTCCGAGAGGCGGACTCCGGCGCCCGCGATGTTCTGGGTCAGGTGCGCCACCGACGAGGTGCCGGGGATGAGCAGGATGTTCGGCGATCGCCGCAGCAGCCAGGCCAGCGCGACCGACATCGGTGTCGTGCCCAGCCGGGTGGCCACGGCCGACAGCGCCGACGACTGCAGCGGGCTGAACCCGCCGAGGGGGAAGAAGGGTACGTAGGCGATGCCCTGGCCGGCGAGTTCGTCGATCAGCCGGTCGTCGTGCCGGTGGGCGAGGTTGTACATGTTCTGCACGCACACGATCGGCGCGATCGCCTGGGCTTCGGCGACCTGTTCGGTGGTGGCGTTGGAGACGCCGAGGTGCCGGATCAGGCCCTGCTGCTGGAGCTCGACCAGGGTGCCGAACGCCTCGGCGAGGGAGCCGGGCTGCGGTCCCGTGGCGTCGCCGAGGCGGAGGTTGACCAGGTCGAGCCGTTCGAGGCGGAGGGTTTCCAGGTTGTCGTGGACCGCCCGGCGCAGGTCCGCGGGCCGCCGGGCCGGGGGCCAGCCGCCATACTCGTCGCGGTGCGCGCCGACCTTGGTCACGATGTGCAGCGACGCGGGGTAGGGGTGCAGTGCCTCGCGGATCAGTTCGTTGGTGACGCGCGGGCCGTAGGCGTCCGCGGTGTCGATGTGGGTGATGCCGAGGTCGACGGCCTCGCGCAGGACGGCGAGCGCGCCGTCGCGGTCGGCGGGCGGCCCCATGACCCCGGGGCCGGCCAGCTGCATGGCGCCGTAGCCGAATCGGGTGACGGTCAGCTCGCCCAGCGACCACGTGCCGCCGGGCAGGAAAACGGTGTTCGTGCTCATGCCGTCGATCTTCGTGCGCGGCCGGGTGCGGCGGCCAACACCGATCCGGTGGACTGTGATACCGGGGAGGTATCACAGCGAGGTACGCTGTGGTGTGGACACCTTGGAGACCCGGGAGCTGCGGTACTTCATCGCCGTAGCTACGACTCTTCTAGTGCACACTTGCTGTCATGGGACCTTCACAGCCACTCCGTGAGCGGGGCCGAACGCTGATCGGGTACGCCCCTGACCAGCTAGTTTGGATTCTCCAAGCCCGTGAGTCCAGGGTCGTGCCGGGCCAGGATGCCCCGGGTGAGGGACAGGTCGACTACCAGCTCAGCGACCTGCGGAAGTTCGTCAAGACGATCGGCGGTCGGGTCGACCGTGAGGTTCCCGAGCCCAACGTGTCGTCCTTCAAGCGGCGGCGTGTGCTGCTGCCCGATGGCACCTACGGCTATCGCGTGGTCCGCCCGGATTGGGAGTCGATTCTCACGGCTCTGCGCCGGGGCGAGTGCAATGCCCTTGCCTGTGCGGATATCGACCGGGCGACCCGTGACCCACGTATCCTGGAAGATCTCATTGACGCGGTCGAGTTGTACGGGGTCTACGTCGTCAGCATGACCGGGAATATCAATCTGACGACCGATGAGGGGATCGATTCTGCGCGGCGCTTGGTCAATCAGCGTAACGCCGAATCCCGCAACACGTCGCGTCGGGTTACGGACGGAAAGCGTCGGGCGGCGCAAGCGGGAAAGCTTCACGGCGGCCCTAATCGCCCGTTCGGCTGGCGCAAAGACCGGGTCACGGTCAACAAGCGTGAAGCAAAACATATCTTGGCGGCGGTCCCGCGCATTATCGCGGGACTAAGTCCGCTGACCTTGGCGCGGGAATGGAACGATCGCAAGATCCCGACAGTGACCGGCGTGGAGTGGCGGGCGGCAACGGTCCGGAACATGTTCACTCGCCCCCGCATGTGCGGAATGGTCGTCTACCGTGGCGCGGTTGTCCGAGGTGAAGATGGCGAACCGGTTCGCGGGCGATGGGAGCCAATTCTCAGCGATCACCAGTATGCGGCCGTGGTGCGCGCGTGGAGCCCCGCGCAAGAGCACGAACAGTCCCGGGTCGGCGGGAAAGGGCGCGGCTATCGGACCAATCATTTGCTGTCGCCGTTCGTTCGATGCGGCAAGTGCAGCGCGCGCATGGTCGGTTCCAGCAGGCGCGACCAGCGTTCCGGAAATCTGGTTGAGATCTACCGATGCCCGTCGAAGGGGCAAGGCGGGTGTTCCAGCGTCTCACGCGACGCCGCCCCCGTGGATGCCTTCATTCAAGCTTTGGTTCTGGCGGAGCATCGGAAGATTCAGTCCCGAAAACTGGAAAAGCTACCACCGTGGCCGAAGGAGAAGGAACTTCAAGATCTGAAGGACCGAATCCAGGAATCGACATTGCGGTACGAGGCCGGAACTTACTCGGCAGAGAACTATTTTCCCAGCCTGGCGCGCATGGAGTCCAAAGTGGCAACCCTGAAACTTGAGAAGCGTAAATATTCCGCGCGGCAGGATGCCCGCGACGCAGCGATCGCCAACCTTGACGAGCTGTGGGAGAAGCCGAGCTTTACCATTGAACTGAAGCAGGCGGCGATTGCACAGACCCTTACCGCCGTGGTGATCACCCCCGCCGGAAAGGGTGTCCGGTTTCATCCGGATCAAATCAAGCCGATTTTCAGCGGCGACGACGACTGACTTCCATGCAGGGCGGATGCCACCGGACACACGAACTATCTACACCCGGGCTGGCCATCTCATAGATGGCGGCTACGTCGGTCGCGACCGACGGCGCCGACGGGAAGGCTGAACCGCAGCGCCATCGCTTACCCGTGCTCGGCGGACCATGGCGCACTCGACAAGATGCACTCGTTGGTCTTCTTATTAATGGCATAGGGCCGCGCTAGTCTTGCTCTCCATTCACTGCGTTCCAGGTCCCGGCGCGTTGGTTTACAGCCTCTGGAAGCTGACTTGAGACCCAAATCACAAGGTCTTCGTACAGGGATGGATCTTTCATATACTCCGCGCCCAAATCGAAGTATTTTCGCTCTCCTTGTATTATTCGGTGAATCCCGATATTTCGAGATTCCACAAATCTTGAGAGCCTGACGGAAATGTCTGCGTCAAGGCCTGCGTCGCTCGCTTGATTGACCAGCTTTCCGAGCGTGAACTTTTCGTCGGCTCTGAATGTTCGCGCTTTACAAGCGGAAAACCATTGACGTATTTCCATCTCAATTAAAATCGCGGTACTTGCGTAGACCTCAAGTATGAGACCTCTTCCTGCTGCCTCGCGGCGTGAGTGCTCAAGTATCCACAAATTCTCACGTGCAGCTTCTTGGTCCAAGAAGCCTAAATTAGCCGAGTCTCCAACGTTCTTGCCCCCACCGGAGATGACTAAGTACTCCAGCATCTCTGCATCCGTGAGTGAACCTTTGTCGCGGAGATCAAATACTCTTTGCAGTTGGCGTTCTCGCGCGTCGAGATAGACCTCGCCAAGGACACTTCCGAGCTCTACCAAGCTCCGCACCTCGGGCAACGAGCCTTCGTTGTGAGTTCGTTTATAGTGACTCTTTCGATAAACAATCGTCGGGACTCTGACCTCTTTGGCTGCATCGCAACTTGCCGTGGAGGATGCCACTAGCAGTGAGTTCTCGAGCGGCGTTTGAAGGTTGAATCTCACCGTATGGAAAACATGAGGCTCTGGCATCATGTGGCTCAGCGCCCGTGGACGAGTGACGATCAGGTCGAATTGATCGATGAGGTCATTCTCTTCAATGAATCTATGAACCGCCGCGCTGGACATTCTTGATATGCAAGCCGTCTTTCGGTTCGACTGCCGAACGAGCTCAAGCAGAGATCTGACTCCAGGATTGGTCATAGCATCATTGATGAGTTCAAGTTCCAGTTCGGCGACTGCCTGATCGCCTGCCTCCGCTACCTCGGTTGCTTTTGAATCGAGTTGACTAAGCAGTTCGAATGTATCGCGTGAGTCGATCAGCGTGATAGGAAGACTGAATCTGCGGGCGAGTCTAGATAAAGTCTTGGCGACATCGAAACGCTGTCCGGGCGTGTTGCAAACGACCCCTTCAAATTCAAACAGAACCAGCTGGCAGTCGCGTAGCAGTTGCTCTACGGAAGGTGTCATTACTCTCCAAAAATTACAGTCACGTGAGTCCCTCTGGCGTCGCAGGGCGCAAACCGTGCGCCTTGCCGCATGCCAGAAGCAATTCTCTGACGTTTCTCCCGAAAGCGAATTGTTTCTAAAGTCAGCGCTAGCTTCCTAGGTCGACGAAGTATTTCACTAGCTCGTCATATCGCTCTTGGTAAACAGGCGCTTTGATCTCCTTCGGTCGAAGAATCAGACCATTTTCACGCGCGTAACGAATCCCATCTTTCTCGCGCACGTACAGCATGCGTGCAACTTTCTCGAACAATGTTCGTTCCGTCCCGTTTTTTGTCGGCTTACCTTGACTGTTGACGACCCAGCGGAAGGCGCCCAGGACAATGTCCACCGCAGAGCTGATATTTGACGCGCCGTCACACGTCGTCGCGTACATCAAAACACGATCAAGTGGTAATTGGTAGCCAGAACCTGGAAATTGAAGGCCGAGCTGAAACTTGTTCTTAAGCATTGAGTACGCCTGACCGTCTGGAAGTCGGTCGATTACCACGATTCCGTAATCGTCGTGATCGCGGAGAAATCTTTCATTGAACGAGTTGAGTACGGTATTGAGCGAGTATTCGGTAAGGTTCTCCGGCTTTGCAATGTTGTGGTGAATCATTTGCACAATGAATCGCAGTCCTTCAGCGTGACAGGCCTCGATGACAGCGTTTTTCGCCTCGCGGTGAGCGTCTGCCGTGACGGCCGACGGCCGTGAGTTGGTATCAAATTTCAGCCTATCGATATCCTGAAACCCATACTTTTTTCGGATATTTGCGATGGCGTTACTCACCCTGGGCAACTGCTTGTCGGATAGCGTCAGGCCCCCGTAGATGAAATATTCGGCCGCCTGGGTCGGTGTCACGTTGGTTTCGTCGGTGACGAAGAAGTACACGAGCACCTCCAGTAGGTCCCCCTATCGATGATCTTAATGTCCTAACGAGTGACAACCTCGTTACACCTGTTGTCAATTCGAAACCTCGTTCTCATTTTGCAAGATGACTTAATATTTGGTGATCGACTAACTACTTTCTCGGTACGACAACAGGCCGCGCACCAAACCCGGGGCAACAGATCGAGCGGTCGACCCTCGCGCAACAACGGGGCCAGGGCACCTGATCATCGGCTACCGCCCGTGCTGAGCGGTCCGACGCTGACCGTGCAATGACCACGGCGGTGCGACCGGTTGTGACCGGCCGCACCGCCGTGGCGTTGTCGCGGATTGAATTCTCCGTGGTATCAGTCTGCGGGTAGCTCGAGCCCGTAGATCGCCGCCACCTTGACGGCCCAGGCGCGGGAGCGCTCGGGAGCGTGCTTCAACTGTTCCTGCGCCCACTCCTCCGGAGTCGGGATCGGACACTGCGGGACTGCTCGCCCACCCTGTCGGCTCGCAGCGGCTCTGACGCGTCGAGACCCCGCCCCGGTCGCTCGGTTCGGCCGTGACGGTATCGAGCCGTCCACGGCTCCCTCAGGCCGTCCTACGGCGGCGCGTTGCCGAGTGCGCCGGGGCCGGTCGGCGTCCGACTGGTCGCCGTCGTCCGGGCTGTCGGCACGGTCACCGTCAGCCGTACTCGTCCCGGTCGCTCCGCCGTCGTGAGTCGGGCGGTCGTCTCCTGCGTCGGGGTGGTGGTCATGGTCGCTGCCTTTCAGGTCCTGCCGGGTGGTCGTCCGCGGTGCGTCGGTGGTGTGGTCGGGCAAAGGGCCGCTCACCTCCCCTCGTCCGGTCGGCGGGGAGGCAGGGAGGGATCGTCGCCGATCCCGGAGTCACCCCGGTTTCGGCCCGATCCGGGGCCAGGCCGGCGGTGGGTCCCTGGGCTCCCTGACCCGCGTTCGCCCTGGTCAGAGCAGGGACTTTCGCTGAGGGACCCGTCAGGGAGAAGTCCCTGAGTCCCTGCCGGGTCCCTGCCCGCATCCCTGTCGTCTCCGGTCCCCGTGCCGACGTCGTCGCGGTCCCGACGGGCAAGCGCGGCGGCCACATCGTCGGCCCGGATGACTTTGTTCCCGTCCGACTTGACCGGCGCGACCCGGAACGGCGCGAGGGCGGCCGACAGGTCCCGGAACGTCCACTCCCCGTACTTGCCGGGATCGTGCCGAGCTAACCGGTTCAAGACCACCTGAGTCCGGACCCGCTTCTCTCCGTCCAGCACCGCCGCGACGTCGGCCAGGTGGTCCGCGACGACCGGTGCCGCGCCGAGCTGCGGGCGTGCGCTTGACTCGACCGCCCGGCCCATCTCCTCAATCAGCGCCACCGCCCGCGCGATGACCGGCGTGACGTCGTCAGCGCCGTCCTCGAACGGCACGTAGAACGTGCGCACCAGCTCGAACGTCTCATCGGTGATGCCGACCGCGACGCAGGTCCCCCGGTCGGTGTTGATCCGGAGCTCCGTTGCGCGGATACCGGCCGCGTACTTGCCCGACCCGAGTAGCCCGTCATTGGCCACCTGATCGGCCACGCTGAACGCCACCCCGCACGAGACGTTGCGGGTGACCTCCCGAGGGATGCTGTCCTTCGTCGGCGACTGGGTGGCCAGCAACAACACGATCCCGTACTTGCGTCCCCGCTTGATCAACCGCACAGCCAGTTCGGCGGCTTTCTTGCCGAACTTCGGGTGCTGGAACAACTCGTGGCACTCGTCGATCCCGCACACCAGCGGATGCAAGCCAAGCCCGGCCTTGTCGGCGAGCTTGCGAGAGACTTTCGGCGGGCGGCCCGGCTGCTCTCCGAGAATCTTGCCGCGTCGCTCCATTTCGGTCAGCAAGTCCGCCAGCGCCTGCGTGGCCGCTTCGGCCACACTGTCATCCATCCCCATCCCGTAGCGGGACAGCCGGGGCCGGAACGGTTCGAAGTCGGGCGACTCGCCCATGACGAACGCCCACAGCTCGGCCGTGGGGTCGAGTGCCGCGCCGAGCAGCAGCGTCCGCAACGCCGCCGACTTGCCCTGTCCGGGACGGCCACCGATCAGCCAGTTCACCCCAACAAGTGGCGCGTTGATGACCACCCCGCGTTGGGACAGGCCGAATGGGACTCCCTCGAACACGTCGACCTGTCCATCGTGGACCAGCGGCCATTGGCCGGCCCCGCCCCGGAGGACGCCCTTGTCGGCGATCCACAGGTCGAGGATGCCGTCTTCATCTCCCTTGGTAGGCCAGGTTTCCAGCGACGCGCGTCCGAGGTTCGCGGCCAGTTTGGACCGACGCGCCGCGACCATGTCCGCGGTGACCCCGAGCGGCAGCCGGAGTTGAGCGAACGTCCCGTCACCGTCTTTACGGGCGGCCACGGTGTAGACCAGCTCCCCGCCGTCGCGGTAGAACCTGTCCAGTGGGCTGATTCCCAGATGCGCCAACGCTTTCGAGATCATGCGTTCGTCGATCCAGGAATCGGCGTCGTCGCGGTCCGGCCGGACCAGCCACCCGGAACCGGGGGTGCGGTCACGTCCCTCGAACGTCGCCGCCACGGCCCACGCCACCGGGATCACGATCAGCAGTACTGGCACCGCCACCGTGAGCGCGGACCAGACGGCTTCCACTCCCGTGTAGACGTCCGCGAGCCACGGCCACATGTCCGCCCGGTCCATCACCGAGTCCACCAGCCACAGCACCGATACGACCGGAGCGGCGACCCGTATGGTGATCACCAACCGGCGCACGGCAATGCCGAGCTTGGCCCACCGCGCCGTGGCATCGGAGCGGATCAGCTCCTGCGCCGCGCGGCGCGCGGCGGCGTCCCCGGCGAGCCGTGCCCGGCGGGCGTCCGCGCGGAGATCGGCGTAGGTTGCCCAGTTCCAGAACTTGACCAGCCACCGCCAGTTCCCGCGCAGTACGAACCACACCAGCCGGATGACATCCTGCGGTACCTTCCGCACCCGGTAGGCGGCCAGCGACCGCGCCCGGACCATCTGCCCGGACCGCCAGAGCCGCCCGGCCGCGTCGGCGACCCGCCGCCACGTCGACACCCGACGCGGGATCGACCGGTCTCGCGGCTGGGGCAACGTGTCGTCGATCAACTCACCGTCGAGCACCGGGCCGACGTACTCGACGTCCCGCCCGGCGGCGGTGGCCAGCTCGCCGGATTCGTGGTCGTCCCTGTTCGGTTCAGTCATCGCCAGCCACCCCCTTGCCGGTCTCGGCAGTCAGGGCGGCGGCGAGCCGGGAGGACAAGCCCCGGGAACATCCCGTGGTCTCCCGCACCCACACCGGGCTGATCTCGACGCCAGGCGTCCACGCGGCGCGGGCATCGGTGAGGTAGTCGGCGAACAGCTTCCGCCGGGCCGGACGCGGTGCCGCCGGTTCACGATCCGGCGCGCTCAGCTCACCCACCGGTTCGGTCGGTTCGTGAGCGACCGTGTTCGGTTCGTGGTCCGGGGCGGCCGGTTCCTGAACCGGGGCCGGTTCAGGCGTGTCCGTCCGGTCGGTGGCGTTCATGAACGCCACCGCCACGGCATCGGTGAGCTTGTCCCGCAGGTCGGTGACCGCTTCGGCGGCGACGAACACCACCAGCGGCGGAACCGAGTGCAGGACCACTCCGGCCGGCAAGCCGGAAACCCACGATGACCAGGTGTTCATCACATACGTTGCGGCCAGCGTGAGCCACTTCGCCGCCCGCACCCACGCTCCCATGTGGACCTGATACCGGGCGGTGACCTGCTCCGCCCGCAGGATGGCCAGCAGGACCAGGCACACCGTCGGGTCCAGCAGCCACGCCGTCAGCCACGGCAGGGACCCAAACGTGGCCCCGGCGGCGGCGAACCACTGCACGTTGGCCGTGGTGAACGCCAACCCGAGCACGATCCCGGACCAGCACAACCGATCCACCTGAGACCGGACCCGCTCCACCCGCAGCGCCACAACATCGGGGTGGGTCTGCCAGCGGCGGACGTCGGCCGCCTCTGCCGCGTCGGCGGCCAGCCGCCGCGCCCGGCCTGCCACGGCCGCCGGGCTCTCGTTCTGGTTGGTGGTGGTCATCGGCGACCACCGCCCCGGCGGCGCGTGTTGACGGTGTCCATGGACGTGACAGTCAGGGCACGCGTCAGGACGTAGGCCGCGATCAGGTCCGGCACCCCGAGGACCACCAGCACCAACGTCGGGTTGTGCACGTGCGTGATCACGAGCCACTGAACGCCCGTGAACGCCGCACCCGTGAACAGCACCCGCCCGGCAAGCGACACCACCCGGGAGCTTGCCCGCGCCGCGTCGGCGGCCCGGCGAGCCTTCCGGGCGCTGTAGCGCCAGACCATGAACAGCGCCAGCAGCACCCCGACCCCGGCGAGGATCTGTGTCGGCGTGAGGTTGACATTCATCGCGCCTCACCACCCCGGCGACGCGCCCACACCGGGTAGAGGGCGCGCCGGTCGGTGTCCGGCAGCGCACCCCACACCCCGACCGTGTCCGGTCCGGCCGTCCGCAAGTCCAGTTCTCGGCACTGGTCGATCACCGGGCATCCAGCGCACATATGGGCGGCCAACTCCCGGTCCGGCGAGTCCTCGCCGGACAGTTCCGGGATGTCCGTCCGGTCGAATGCCCAGAAACACAGGCCGTCCCGGGCCACTACTTCGCACAGCACGTCGTCCGGCACATCGGCGTGCCGGTCCAACTGGGCAGCCATCTCCGTGTAGTCGTGGTCAGTCATCGCGCACCGCCGCCCAGCACGCGCCGTACTTCGGTCGCAGGAACAACAAGGCGGGAGCGACGGCGCACCGTACGGAGCGCGCCACGTCGAATCGCCGAGCACACGGAGGACTCGGAGACACCAAGGTTCCAAGCAGCTTGACGGATGGAAAGAACCGCCGAAGAACCGACGATCCGAGTTGAGCTTTTCATCAGGTTTGACCCTTACTCTTGGCTTCAACCTGCGGTTTTGCAGGCCGTTGCCACTAAGTAAGCCGCCATCGCGAAAAAGCTACTATGCCATGACTTGAATAAATGATTTGCCGGGAGAATATCCGCAGGTCAAAGCCATATTGGACGCGAGAGGCATTCTCGAAAAGAATGTTTTAGGAGCGAATATTCTCCGCTAGAATATACGGCTACTGGGTGCGCTTGACGTCCGCGAACAACTCTCGGAAGTCCGCGCCAGCGCCTGCGCCGTATGTGTCCAGCTCTTGCTCCAGCTCCGCAGACACCATGAGCAGTGTCGGACGGCTCTGACGGCCGTTCTGAAGCGCTTGGATGCCCAGCGCAGCGGCTTCGTCCACGTCTCCGCGCCTCGCGGCGATCACTGCGAGCGTGAGCTGTGCTTCGGCGATACGCATGGGCGCGGTCGGGACACCTTCGGAGTTAACGCTGCGGCGCATGACTTCCTCTGCATTGCGCTGGGCAAGCTGGTCTTCGCCGACAAGCCGATAGGTGTCCATCGCGTAGAAATCCCACTTATCCGGATCAACTACAAAGTGGTTGTCCGGCCGCTCTGGGTAAGGCAGTCGACCGAGGAGTTCGCTGCCGCTGTCGAGTGCCGCGTGAACTTCCTCGACCATTCCCATTCGCGCGTATGCCTTCGCCTGCTGGCCGTAGAGTTGGACGGCAACAGAGTGCGATGGTGCGGCCAAAGCTCCGGACTCGGCGGCGGGGATGACGGCGCGGAAATTTCCGGCCGTCAGGTGAAACCACGCCAGCATCTCGTGTGCCCAGCCGACGATCCCGGGATCGCCAGCTTCCTTGCCAAGTTCCAGCGCCATACGTCGAGTGGCCTCAGCCGCCTTCGCGTCACCCACGTCGTACTCAAGGCATCCCACAAGCAGTGCCAGCGTCCCGGCCTTGGTGAGCACGTCACGGTGCTGCCCCAGAGTCAGGCGGTTGTCGAGCAATTCGGTCATCTTGCCGAGCCACTGCTTGCCGGTAGTCATGAGCTGACGAGCATCAGCGTGCGGGTAGTCGCAGCACAACTGTTCGACCGTGATGTCGAGAGCGTCGATTGTGGACGAATCGATCGCTGACGCCCGGACGCGTCGAAGTAGTTCGAGCGTGTCCATGCCCGTGTTCACGACGAGCAGTTCATCCCGCGCCTCGGGTGTTACTAAGCCGCTGGTGGGCGAGTCGCCGGGAGTTGACTGCTGGCCCGCCGTGAGGTGTTGAAACCTCAAACGGCTTTGCCCGGGGAAGTCGAACCACAGTAGGTGTTGTGGCAAGTGGAGGATCTTGGCGTAGTTTCGGAGCGTCTCAAGGTTCTGCTCGGGCTTGCCGTTCTCCAGCTTGCTCACCTGAGCCTGCGTGAGGCCCAGCCACCGCCCCAACAGTTCTTGATTCAGCGATTTCCCAAACAGCTGAAGGTGGCGCGGGTGATTCCGATATGCCTTGAATACCTTGCCGATGTGCTGACTTTCGAAGGCCGCCCGAAACTCGTCTGTCTCAAAGAACTCGTTCCGCAGCTGGACTGGGGGAGTTCGGAGTTGGTCGCGTTGCTCTCGGTGACACTTGCTGCACAGGCGCGCAGTGTTGTCCGTGGCGAGCGCTGTCCCGCACCCCTGGCAACGCCGACCGCCGGAAGTGCCGGCCGCGCGGTGCTGCGGACCGCCAGGTGAGGTCATCGCGCCCCCTCTCGCTGCTGGTGCTGTCCTCCCTCTGACCAGCGTACATAGGGCGACTGGGACTCACCAGTGAGTGAACGTTCCGGAGTCGAAGATGTGCGCCGACCTGGCGTTATGCCGCTGTGGGCATGTCGCATGCTCACAGCGATATAGACCGCAATACTGCGGAGCGTGACGGTTGATCGCAAGGCCGGGTGCAGTCCGGCCCGGAACGGCCCCCGATCGAACGGCGACGTGAACACATGCTTCTCACGGCATCCCTCACCACTGGCGTAGCCCGCGTCACGAGCGGAATGCAGGAATCGATCCTTCTTGTCGACGAGATATTGAGAACTGATCACGTTGACTGGGAGACCACGTTGATCGTCGGAGACGTTGAATTCCACAAGAGCAAAGAGGGTCCGTTTCCTGATCATCAGTTGCGAGTCAGTGTGCGACCGTCGGTAGGGCTTGCGGCTCTCAACTATCTGGACAACGACGATCCGGATATGCCGATCGCAAACTCCTTCAATCCGAAGCGTCCACTTCCTGAAGTGAACTTGATATTTAATGGGACCACTGGTGCGGTTTTTCCGCGCACGGCGGCAATCCCCGTGTCGGATGCTCGCGACGCCCTCGTCGAGTGGCTGAGAACGCGAAAGCGTCCGACCTGCATTGAGTGGCGTCCCTACGACTCGTACTGACGGCTGGAGAGTCTTGGAGAATCAGATGCTGATTGAGAACTCAGCGGGCAGGGTGCCACGTGCTGCCTCTCCGACACTGCCCGCCGAAAATGCTCTGTACGTGACGTGGAGTCGATGCCTTGAAGACGACCACGACCACGCGGTTACCGATGAAGAGTTCGCACGAGGCGTACAACGCCAACGCGGAGAATTCTCCGCTCTGTGTGGGCACAGGTTGCTAATCGCGTCGAGCCTCATTCCGCCCGGCCCGCCTTGCGCTCGGTGCTGTGCATATATCGCAGCCCTCGCCATTCTTTCCGACTCGGAAGAGCGTCTCGGGTCGCCGAAAGGCGCCAAGAAGCGTCTATGGAGCCGCTTCTTTCGGCACCCACGATCGTCCGCCACCACGCCCTCCCAACATGATGGCGGACTCGAAAGTCCGGCGGGGGCGGGTTGCGCCCCGACAGCGCCCGTCTCCGCCGGACGCCACGCATTGCGAGGCGACCTATGACCATACGACTTTTATTCGGACGCCCTTTGCCCGGCGTCGTGGGCGAGACGCGCAGAGTTGTGCACGTATTCGAATTCCCAGCTCTAGACGTGACGCCCGAGCGATTGACGGCATTCTGTTCAGAGACATTCGGTCCCGGCGAACTCGAACTGCTCGACCGTCCATTGGGGATGCCCTGCGAGTCGTGCCTGCGGCGAACCCCGACGCCCGATCCAGAGCTGCCTCTGAACGGCACACTGTCGGCTCCAATATGGACTCTGGAGGCATGAAGTGGCGGAAGACGCACCACCACAAATACCGTCGCTTGAAGAAGATGCTCGGCGGCTATCGCGTGAGCGGCGAATAGGCGAGCCATTGACTGACGAGGACTGGGCGGCTGCCCATCGTGCCGTGAATGCGTACTGGCCCCGCTTTCGCACTCCTTGTCGTCATCCGGGGTTGTGGACCTGACATGACCTCGCCGCGCGGTACACCGCGAGACCCCGAGGTTATGAAGGCAGCGTACGAACGCGGCGTCAGCATCGCCGACATAGCGGCTAGCGCCGGGCTTAGCTACTCGTGGACGCGACGTAAACTTATCGAGCACGGCGTCGAGATCACTTGTCGATCGCGGCGAACAACGCCCGTTCCCGTGGAACAGCTTGCGACGGAATACTTGGCGGGCGACAGCATCCTGGCTATTGCCCAGCGATATGAGGGCCTGTATTACAAACTCGTCCGCGACCTGCTCTTGGAGCAGGGTGTGAAGCTGCGCGCGTCCACGAGGGCGCACAGGACGATGGGCGTGGGTTAGTGGTCCCTCGCCGACGTCAAGCCGCCGAAGCGGCCCCGTCGGTCCGCACTGCGGGCACTGCGTGGCCCCTTGCGCTGACGGCCGCAGGAGCACTGCGACGTCGACTCGCCGTCCGATTTCCAGGTTTGCCCTGTTCAGGACGCTGATAGAAGTGCATTAGTACAGTCATAGTTGTCGCCGAAGAACTGCACTTCGGCCGGGCCGCCGAGCGGCTCGGCATGGCCCAGCCGCCGTTGTCCCGGGCCATCCAGCAGCTCGAGCGCCGCCTCGGCGTCACCCTGCTGGAGCGCAACCGCCGCGGCGTGTCCCTGACCGGCGCCGGGGAAATCCTGCTGCGGGAAGGCCGCGCGGCTCTCGACGCGACCACCGCCGCCGTCCGCCGCACCCGCCGCGCCGGCGGACCGGGTGGCTCCCACGACCGGCTGGTGCTGGCCGTGAAGGCCGGCGCGTTCCATGAACTGCTGAACAAGCTGCTCGACGCCTACGCGGCCGAGCCCGGCGCCGCCGGGATCGAGGTCCTGCCGAGCGGCATGTGCGAGCAGGAAGGGATGCTGCGCGACGGCCGCGCCGACGTGGCGTTGATGCACACGCCGTTCAACTCCCTGGCCGGGTTCGACAGCGTCGAACTGATGACGGAGGCACAGGTGGCGGTCCTGCCCGCGAGGCACCCCCTGGCCGCGCGCAAGACGTTGTCGCTGGCCGAGATCTCGGACGTTCCCGGCCTGCCGCTCGCCCGCTGGCCACGCCACGACACCTACCCGCCCGGCCCGGGGCCGGAGGTCCACGACCAGACGCAGCTGGCCCAGCTGATCGCCCTCGGCCGCACCATGACGGTCTTCCCCGAGTCCGCCCGCACGTGGCTGTGGGAAGAGCACGCCGCCGTCCCTCTCAGCGACGCACCACCGGTCACCACCCATATCGTCTGGCCCGCGCACAGCCGCTCACGCGCACTGGCCGGGCTGGTCCGGACGGCCTCGCGGCTCTGACCCGCCACGGTGATACCGCCCTCCGCGCACCCCGTTCAGAGAAGCAGGTCGAACATCCGGAAGACCTGGTCCCATTCGGCGGAGCCGGGGTTCTTCACGCGAGGGTCGATGATCTTGAACGCCTGGGCGAGAGCCACGCTGAGGCCGCCGGCGACGGCCGGGAGCTGGCCCTCGGTCTCTTCGGAGATCGCGACCCCCAACGCGGGACGCGCCAGGAGCTGCTCGAGCAGCGGCACCACTTCCAGGTCCTCGTCCAGCTTGAGGAACTCGTGCATGCGTTCCTGCAGTCCCTTGGTGATCGGCAGGTCCCGCGGTTCGATGACGTCCCGCCCGTTGGCCTTGGCCGTGGCCTTGGCCACCACGAAGAGGTCGTAGACCTTGCGGTCCAGGAACTCGTCGTACCGTTTCAGATCGCTCTTGTCGACGTCCAGGCTCGCGGCCACCCGGAAGAACCGTTCGAACCGCGTCGCACCCATGACCGGCATCAGGCCTCCTGTGAGAGATGTTCGTGGACGAACCGAACGGCTCGAATGGATTTCGCGGTGGCGATCCGTCAAGCCAGCTTCGACGCCAGCACATCGAGCTGCGCGACGTCCGGCGGCTTCGCGAACAGCTCGGCGGCCCTCTCGCCGAGCGCTTGGCCGACCTTGCCCTGCAGATGGGCCGTGCGCCCGGCGTCGTCGGGAAAGAAGTCCACGATCGCGTACGTCGTCGGTCCGAGCTTGACGGCGAACCACGGGTAAGTGGCCGGCTCGTCCTCGACCAGCGAGCGACCGGCGTTGAGGAACTCCTCGACGTCGGCCTCCTTGCCCGGCTGCGCCTCCAGCGTCACCAGCAGTCCCACCGTGACGGACATGGCTACCTCCTGCGGTTCGTTCGATCACTGCGGAGGTCAGCATCGGGCAGTGCGGGCGGGCGGCGCATCAGCCCGCCAGGCCCGACATCGATCGCGGTTGTAGGCCTGGTGGGCCAGGCCTCACGGTGACGGAGGGTTACACCAGGGTCGCCGGGGGCACGTAGTACGGGTTCTCCAGCAGCACTCCGCACATCAGCACCTGCGGGTGCGTCTTCAGCAGGTCGAACACGATGTTCTCGCGGTACCGGGAGACGTCGTACACGCACAGGATCGCCTGCGGGTAACGGCTGGTGAAGTCGTTCAACGCGGCCTCGTACCGGAACAACTCGGGCAGCCCGGGCAGCTGCGGGTGCCACCAACGCGCCTCGGCCCCGAGCCGGACGAACGGGTAGCCCGCGGCCATCGCGGTGGACACGGCCTCGTCCCAGAACTCGATGATCCGGTCCACGGAGAACTCCTCCGGCGACAGCAGCCGGTCTCCCGCCGCCCGGATGTCCAGCTGCGCCGAGTCGACGCGCCCGCCGATGTCGTCGACGTCCTCGCCGAGCCGGTCGAGAAAGCCGTCGACCTCGTCCTCGTGCACGCCGAACAGGCACTTTTCGCCGGCCCGCAAGCCTTCGGTCAGGAAGGGCAGGAGGACGCTGTCCCGATCTTCCTCGCCCACGTGCAGTGCGCAGATGTGCTGGCCCGGCTCGATGACGACGCCAGGGGTGCCGAACTTCCGGGAACCGGTCATGACGGAATCCTCTGTTCGAAATCGGGATCGCAAACGTTTTCCGGCGGTGAGAGGTAATACGGGTTTTCGACGAGCGTCCCGGCCATCCAGACCTTCGGATGTGCCTTGATCATCGGAATGATCAGGTCGCCGCCGAACAGGTCCAGGTCGTAGAAGCACAGCACGACCTGCGGGAACTTTTCCCCCCACGCGGTTATCGCGACCTCTTCGGCGAGGAGCGCGTCGATCAGCGCGGGACTCAGCCGGGGCGCGGCCCAGCTCATGTCGCCGACAATTCGCCCGAACGGAGGGTCGCCGGTGCCGAACCTGCGCCGCGACCAGCCGTCCAGCATCGCGAAGAGCTCGTCGGGCGCGAACTCACCGTCCCGGAGGTGGCCGTCGTCCGGCTCGGTCACCACGAGGTCGCCGACGTGGTCCAGCCGTTCGCGGAAGTTCTCCCGCTCACCCTCGGCGCCCAGGTAGAGCACGGCGTCCCCCGCCCGCAGGCCCTCGGTGAGGAAAGGGACCAAGAGGTGGTCCCGCTCGGCTCTCCCCCGGTGGAAGACGCACAGGTGGTCACCCGGCGCCAGCTTGGCTCCGCCGAGGGCCACCTCGCGATCGGTCCGATGCTTCCGGTCCATCGTCACCTCCGGTCACGGCGATCCCCGCAGCACCTGCCACACCCGGGTGGCGAGGTGCAGGTTCAGCCTGCTGTCCACATCGTTGAGGTCGAGCTCCGTGATCTCCCGGATCCGGCCGAGCCGGTAGCGCAGCGTGCTCCGGTGGATCGTCAGCGCGGCCGCGGTGTCGTCGTAACTCCCGCCGCACTCGAGGTACTGCGCGAGCGTCGCCACCAGCTCGGCGTTGCGCTGGGTGTCGTAGTCGAGCAGCTTGCCGAGCCACTCGCGGACGAATTCGACGACGTCGCCGTGGTTCTGCCCGGTGTCGAGGATGCGGTAGATCCCCAGTTGTTCGAAGGTGGTGACACCGTTCGGGGCCTGCGAGGTGCGCCGGATCTCGAGCGCCCGCACCGCTTCCGTGTAGGACTTGGGCAGCCGCCCCGGGGTTTCGCAGCGGCTGCCGATACCGATCGCGCCCCCGGCACCGAGGCTTTCCGACAGCGAGGCGTACAGCGCCGCACCGTCCAGCGGCCCGGCGACCAGCAGCACGACCGCGCCCGAGTGGCGCGAGACGAGCGAGGCGAGCCCGAGCGTCGTCACGGCGCGTCCGGTGGCCTCGGCGACCACGTCCTCGGCGAGGTCGCCGGCCCAGCGCAGCACGACCACGTGGTGCGGACGGCGAAGATCGTGCCCGATCGCGTCGGCGCGGGCGTGCGCGCTCCCGTCGTCGGTTCCGGCGATGAGGTCGTCCACGAGGTCGCGGCGCAGGCGCAGCTCGACTTCGGCCAGGCTGCGCTGGTGGGAGAGCTCCAGCGCCAGCACGGTCGAGCCGTACTCGAGGGCGAACACCTGGTCCGCGCCGGCGGTGTGCGCCGGGTCGATGAGGGCGAGCACGCCGAGCACCTCGTGCCGCGGCCGCACCAGGGAGATGAGCCGGTCCTTCACCCG
>NZ_JBEXVF010000050.1:0-69106 GCF_040629235.1 Amycolatopsis sp. NPDC005961
CGTCGGGCTCAACCCCGAGCACCTCAACCGCTACCCGCACCAGTTCTCCGGCGGCCAGCGCCAGCGCATCGGCATCGCGCGGGCGCTCGCCCTGCGGCCCAAGGTGATCATCTGCGACGAGCCGGTGTCCGCATTGGACGTCTCGATCCAGGCGCAGGTGATGAACCTGCTCGGCGACCTCCAGGACGAGTTCGGGTTGTCCTACGTGTTCATCGCGCACGACCTTTCGGTGGTGCGGCACCTGTCCAACCGGGTCGCGGTGATGTACCTCGGCAAGATCGTCGAGATCGGGACGGACGAGGAGATCTACGAACGACCGTCCCACCCGTACACCCAGGCGCTGCTGTCCGCGGTGCCGGTGGCGGACCCGTCGGTCCGCGGGCAGCGGCAGGTGATCCGGCTGACCGGGGACGTGCCGAGTCCCCTGGATCCCCCGTCCGGGTGCCGGTTCCGCACGCGCTGCTGGAAGGCGCAGGACCGGTGCGCCACCGAAGTCCCGGAGCTGGTGCCGAGGACGGACGGGCATTTGTCAGCTTGTCACTTCGCGGAGCAGAAGTCGGTTGTTCCGTAACGTACGTTTGGCCGTTGTAAGCACAATGTCCGATCTATACGGTGCAGGAACCGCTTTCCCGAGGAGGAGAATCGTGAAGAGACCCAGGCTTCTCGCCGCGGCCATGGCCGTCCCGCTGTTCGGGGCGATCTCGGCCGTCGCGGTCCCGGTCGCGTCGGCGCAGCCCGCGCTGTCCGGCCCGGCCACCGAATTCACCGTGCTCGCCAAGGACACGCAGAGCATCGGCGCCGTCCAGCAGGCGATCAAGGCCGCGGGTGGCACCGTGCTGGAGACGAACACCGCCGTCGGCCTCGTCAAGGCCAGCGCACCGGCCACCGGGTTCACCGAGCGCGTCTCGGCGAACCGGGCCGTGTTCGGCGCGGCCAAGGCCCAGGTCATCGGCTCGCTGCCGAAGAACGGCAAGAAGGCCAAGAACGACAACGCCGAGAAGGAAGGCCGCGGCACGGCGTCGAAGAAGGCGGCCGCGAACAAGGCCGTCGGGATGGACCCGCTGGACGACCAGCTCTGGGGCCTCAAGTCCGTCCGCTCGGACCTCTCGCGCACCAAGCAGCCGGGCAGCAAGCAGGTCAAGGTCGGCGTCATCGACACCGGCATCGACGGCACGCACCCGGACATCGCGCCGAACTTCGACGCGGCCGACTCGCGCAACTTCACCAAGGACATCCCGTTCGACGTCAACGGCGTCGAGGTCGACGGGCCGTGCGAGTTCCGCGGCTGCGTCGACCCGGCCAACCACGACGACGGCGGCCACGGCACGCACGTCGCCGGCACCATCGCCGCCGCGGCCAACGGCTTCGGCGTCTCCGGTGTCGCACCGAACGTGACGCTGGTGAACATCCGCGCCGGCCAGGACTCGGGCTACTTCTTCCTGCAGCCGACCGTCGACGCGCTGACCTACGCCGGCGACGCCGGCATCGACGTCGTCAACATGTCGTTCTACACCGACCCGTGGCTGTACAACTGCCAGGCGAACCCGGCCGACTCGGCCGCGGAGCAGGCCGAGCAGCGCACGATCATCGAGGCGACCCAGCGGGCGCTGAACTACGCGCACCGCAAGGGCGTCACCATGGTCGTCGCGCTGGGCAACCAGCACACCGACCTCGGCGCGCCGCAGCCGGACACCACGAGCCCGGACTACCCGGCGAACGCGACGCACCCGCGTCAGGTCGACAACAGCTCCTGCCTGAGCCTGCCGGTCGAGGGCAACCACACGATCGGCGTCAGCGCGTTCGGGCCGTCGCAGGCGAAGGCGGACTACTCGAACTACGGCACCGAGCAGATCTCGGTTTCCGGGCCGGGCGGGTACTTCCGCGACGGTTTCGGCACGCCGTGGTTCCGCACGGTCGAGAACGAGATCCTGTCGACGTACCCGAAGAACGTGGGTGTCGCCGAGGGCAACATCGACGCGGCGGGCAACGTGACGCCGGAAGGGGTCGCGCTGGGCGTGCAGAAGGCGACGGCGGCCGACGGCCGGGTCGGCTACTACCAGTGGCTCCAGGGCACGTCGATGGCGACGCCGCACGCGACGGGCGTGTCGGCGCTGATCGTTTCCCAGTACGGCAAGAAGACCCACGGCGAGTTCGGCCTGGACCCGGACAAGGTCCAGCGCGTGCTCGAGGGCACGGCGTCCCAGATCGCCTGCCCGGTGCCGCGCACGGTGGACTACCTGGACGAAGGCCGCGGGCCGGAGTTCACGGCGACGTGCGTGGGTGACCCGTCGTTCAACGGCTTCTACGGCCACGGCGCCGTCGACGCCTACGCGGCGGTGACCCACGGGTCGCAGTACCTGAAGTAAAGAAAGTTTCAGGGAACGCCCCGGGAAGCCAACCTTTCCGGGGCGTTCCGCGTGTACACCGGGATCGAGGGGGGATTCCGGGGTGGATGTGCGTGAGCCGGCGTTGCCGGTGGACCCGAGGTTGCCGGGCGAACCGACGCTCGCGGAGGTGACCGTCGCGCGGATGTGGCTGGGACGGCGCGGGGTGGTGGTCTGGCTGCCGACCCGCGTGCTGGCCCTGCGCCTCGGCGCGCGCGACGGTCGGACCCGGGGGCTGCCCGTCCACGCGATCGTGCTGCCGATGCTGGGGTGGTTCGGCTGGGTGTGGCTCGAGTCGCTCGAGCTGCCGGGGAGGGTCGCCTTCCCCATCGTGCTCCACGCGGTTTACCAGGTGGTTCGCTGGCGGCAGGCGCAAGGCCGCGAGCAGGTGGCCGAGTGGTGGGCGGGTACGTCGCCGCCGGCCTTGAGCACGGCGGCGAAGCTCGTCGGCGGCTGGTACCTGGCCTCGACGGCCGTCACGTTCGTCGGCGGCGCGGCGTTGTGCGCGGCGGCGTTCACGACCGAGTCGTCGATCGCGGTCGCGGCGCACACGCTCGCGCTGGCGGCCGGTGCGGGAGCGACGGCATTGGTATTGGGCCGGGTGCTGCGCGCCCCGGTCATCGCGGAGGACGCGGCATCCCACCTGGTCGACGGGCTGCTGCGCGCGGAGGACGCGTACCGGTTCGCGTCGCCGGCGCCGTACGTGCTGGTCGTGGCGTCGCTGCCGGTGGTCGACTGGCTGGAGCCCGGCCCGCTGGAGTGGTTCGCGCTCGCCTACCTGGTCGTCGTGCTGGGGCTGCAGCTGACCGGCTGGCTGCTGGTCCGCCGCCGGTACCGGTGGCTGCCGCCGGGCTTCTACGGCCGGTAAACCCTTTCGGCACCTCGCGCGTGTAGTGCGCGACAGGGGAGGGGTGCGGCCTGATGATCGTGATGTCGGCGGAAGAGCGGGTGGCGGCCAAGTGGCTCCGCCGCCGCGGCGTCCGGGTCGCCGAGCCGACCACGGTGCTGACCGCGCGGCTGAGCGTCCGCGGCGGGAAGCCGGCGCCGGAGGCCTTCACCGTCGTCTTCCTCCTGGGCGCGGTGACGTGCTTCGGGATCTTCGGCTACCAGATGCTGCGGCTCCTGCCCGGAGTGGATCACGGAGACCTGCCGGACGGCGGGGTCTGCTCGTTGATCGCCGCGTGGGCTTTGCTGCGGACGTGGCTCCACATCCGCGCCGGCGACCGGCGGGCGGCGGTGCAGCTGGGGGACCGGCGCCTGGACCGGCCGCCCCCGCCGTGGCCGGAGGTGGTGAGCGGCTGGTACCTCACCGCCCTCCTGATCACCTTCGGCGGCGGTGCCGTCCTCGGTGTTGCGCTGGCGGCCCGGGGTTCGGTCTGGGCGCTGTTCTGGCTCGGCTTGCTCGCGCTCGGCGCGGTCGTGGACGGGGTGATCCTGACCGGCGTGCTCCGGCGGCCCGTCCTCGCCGAGGACGAAGGCTCGCTGGCGGTCGACGCCGTGACGCGGAGGGAAGACGTGCTCCTCGCCCCGCCGTCGGTCTTCGCGGTGCCGGTGGTCCCCGACCTCGTGTTGGAGGATCTGCCGGGCAGCCCGTGGTTCCTCGGTTACGTCGCGCTCGCGGTGGCCACGCACGCCGTCGCGTGGTTCGTCCAGCGGCGCCGGGCGCCCGCATTGCCCGCCGGCGGCTACTACGGGGAGACCGGATGACCGAGCACGAATCAAGCCTGCGCTGGCTGGCAAGCCGCGGCCGGCCCGTGGCGCGGCCGACCCCGTACATCGGCGCCCTGCTGGCCACGCGCAACGCCGGCACGATCCGCGTCCTGCCGTGGTTCCTGCTGTTCGGGGTCCTCGCGCTCGTCGCCGGGATCGCCCACGCCCAGCTCTTCGGCGCGACCGCCAGCCTGCCCGCGTACGCTGTGTGCTTCGTCGCCCAGCTGACGATGTGGCGGGCGGTCAGGTCCCGGCAGCGGGAGCTGGCGAAGCACACGAGCCCGTGGCCCGGCCCGCCGGCGAAGCCTCTCGACGGCTGGTTCACCGCGTCCGCCGTGCTGGCCTACGGCGGCGGCGCGGCCCTCGCGGTTTCCCTGCTCCCGGCGGCCCGCGCCGCCGGCTGGCTGACGCTGCTCGGGATGAGCGCGCTCTGCGCCGGCGCGATCCTGACCAGCTTCCTGCGGGCTCCGGTGCTCGCCGAGGACGAGGCTTCGTTCGCGGTCTACCGCGGCCTGCTGGCGGAGAACCTCCACGCGGCGTCACCGTCCTTCGCGGCGGTCCCGCCGCTCCTGGACGTCGTCACGCACCGGCTGCCGCCGGCGTACGGGCCGTGGCTGGTCGCGTACGTCGCGCTGGTCGTGGTCACGGAGCTGGTCGCGTACGTCCGGGGCCGCCGGCCACTGCCACCCGGCCACTACGGCGACCCGCTGCCGCGCGGGACCGCCGTCGACTGGTCTCCACCGGAAGCCCGGTGAAGACCAGCCGGCCGGTCAGCGGTTCGAGGCCTTCTTGACGAACTTCGCGAGGTCCTTCGCCTGCTGCACCCGGGTCGGCTCGTGGACGTACATCATGTGCCCGGCCGGGTAGTACGCCGTGTCGATGTTGTCGCGCAGCTCCTCGGGGATCTGCAGGTGGGCCAGCACGTGCTCGGCCGCGAAGTAGGCCGTCGCGCCGTCGTAGTGGCCGAACGCCACGTGAACCTGCAGGTGCGGGTTCGCGCGCATCGCCGCGCTCATCGAGTCGACCACCGACACCGAGCGGCCCTCGAAGTCCGAGTACGACCACGCCTTGAACGTGTCCTCGTGGATGAGCTCGTACGGCAGGTCGTTCTCGTACCCGAGCTCGGCCCGCACGTAGTGGTTGAACGACGCCGCGTACGCGCCGATCACGCGAGAGATCGACGGGTCGTCGCTCATGTGCTCGCGGCCGCCGTCGGGCTCCCAGGTCGTGAAGCGGCCGTCCATCCGGCCGACCGTCAGGCCGCGGTCGCGCAGCAGCTCGGTGAAGAACCGCACGTGCTCGATCCGCAGGTTCACCCGGTCCACATAGGACTCGCTGAGCCCGGTCAGCGACGCCAGCGTGGCGACCGCCTCGGCCCGGTCCTGGGTGGACAGCCGCGCGCCGCGCGAAAGCACGTACGGCAGCTCCTTCGCCGCGAAGTCCTCGGCGTCGGCGAGGACGTCGTCGAGCGGGCGCTCGCCGTGCAGGCCGTGGTAGTGCGCGATGGCCGCGTACGTCGGCACGTACAGCGAGTACGGCAGGTCGTTGCCCTCGGTGAACCGCAGCGTGCCGAGGTCGAGCACCGACGAGATCAGCAGCAGCCCGTTGAGGTACAGCCCGTGCCGCTCCTGCAGGTGCGCGGCCAGCCCGGCGGCGCGCAGCGTGCCGTACGACTCGCCGGCCAGGAACTTCGGCGACAGCCAGCGCTGGTGGCGTGACACCCACAGCCGGATGATCTCGCCGACCGACTCGATGTCGCCCTTGAAGCCGTGGAAGTCCTTGGTCTCGCCGCCGTCGGACGCGCGCGAGTAGCCGGTCGACACCGGGTCGATGAACACGAGGTCGCTGTGCGCCAGCAGCGTCTCGGGGTTGTCGGCCAGCCCGTAGGGCGGCGGCACGAGGTCGTCGACGTCACCCGAGAGCACCCGGCGCGGGCCCAGCAGGCCCATGTGGAGCCAGATGCTCGACGAGCCGGGGCCGCCGTTGAAGGCGAACGTCACCGGCCGCGTACCCGGGTCGGCGTCGTCGAGGGTGTAGGAGGTGAGGAACACCTCCGCCTTCGCCTTGTGCCCCTCCGACTTGCCGTCCTTGACGATCTCCTTGCGGAGGACGATCCGGCCCGCCTTCGCCGTGTACGCGAGCTTTTTGCGCTTCACGGTGATCGTGTGCTGGGTCGTGACGATGTCGTCGGTCGGCTCGGCCGGGATCTCCGTCGCTTCCGAGGGAGATCCAGCCTTCTTCTCGGGGGCCTCTTCGGGGGTCGTGTCCGCCATGGACCCAACCTAGTTGTGGCAGGGTGACTTGGTGCACACCGGGGACTGGCCGAAGACGGCCGAGGACGCGCTCGCCGTGCAGGAACGGCTGCGCGGCCGGGTCGACCTCGCCGACGACCTCCCGGAGCTGCCGCCCACGGTGACCGGTCTCGACGTCGCCTACGACGGCGCCGACGGGATCGCCGCGGCCGTCGTCACCCTCGAGACCACCGGGCTGACCGTGGTCGAGCAGCGGACGCACCGCGCGCGGGCCGTCTTCCCGTACGAACCGGGCCTGTTCGCCTTCCGCGAGCTGCCACCGCTGCTGGCCGCGCTCGAGCGGCTGGACCACGAGCCGGACGTCCTGGTCTGCGACGGCCACGGCCTCGCCCACCCGCGGCGCTTCGGCCTCGCGTGCCACCTCGGCGTGCTGACCGGGCTGCCCGCCTTCGGCGTCGGCAAGACGCGGTTCGTCGGCTCGCACGCCGAGCCGGGGCCGTCCCGGGGCTCGGCGGAGCCGCTGGTCGACGCCGGCGAGGAGATCGGCGCGGTGCTGCGGACCCAGGACGGCGTCAAGCCGGTGTACGTCTCGGCCGGGCACCGGATCGCCCTGGCCCACGCCTGCCGGCTGACCCTGGCGCTGACCCCGCGCTACCGGCTGCCCGAGACGACGCGGCGGGCCGACCGGCTGTCCCGGACGACGCTGCGATGAGGTCCCTGGCCGAGCTGGACGCCGCCGTGGCCGGGTGCCGCGCCTGCCCGCGGCTGGTGAGCTGGCGCGAGGGCGTCGCGGGCACCAAAGCGGCCTTCCGCGGCGAGGAGTACTGGGCGCGGCCGGTGCCGGGCTTCGGGCCGCCGGACGCGTCGATCGCCGTCGTCGGGCTCGCGCCCTCGGCGCACGGTGCCAACCGCACCGGCCGGATGTTCACCGGCGACCCTTCGGGTGACTTCCTCTTCCGCGTCCTGCACGAGGTGGGGCTCGCGTCGCAGCCGACGTCCGAGCGGATCGGGGACGGCCTCGAGCTGTACCGCACCCGGCTCGTCTCGCCCGTGCGCTGCGCGCCGCCGGAGAACAAGCCGACGCCGGCCGAGCGCGACACGTGTCGTCCGTGGCTCGCCGAGGAACTGGTGCTGTTACGTCCGACACTGCGGGCGATCGTCGTGCTCGGCGCCTTCGGGTGGCAGGCGTTACTGCCCGTGCTCGCCGAGGCCGGTTGGCCGGTGCCGCGGCCGCGTCCGGCGTTCGCGCACGGGGCCGTCGTGGAACTGGACGACCTGCGCCTTTTCGGCTGTTATCACGTGTCGCCGCGGAATGTCCAGACTCGGCTCGTGACCCACGCCATGGTGGCCGGCGTCTTCCGGGCCGCGGCCTCGGTGACTGCGCCGAACTGAATCGTTACGGAAACCGCAGCGACCCTGGTCACAGCGAGATGGGGTCCCCGAGCGAGGCGCTCCGGAAGGTGTCACCATGAGGACATGGCTGCTGCGAAGTCGAAGTCGGAACCGACTCGGATCCTCGTCCTCGGTGGTGGGTACGTCGGGCTCTACACGGCGTACGGCCTCCAGAAGATGCTCCGGGCCAACGAGGCCTCCGTGACCGTCGTTGACCCGCAGCCCCACATGACCTACGCGCCGTTCCTCCCGGAGGCCGCGGCCGGCGCGATCGAGCCCCGGCACGTCGTCGTGCCGCTGCGCCGCGTGCTCAAGCGCTGCCACGTGCTGACCGCGCGCGTCACCAAGATCGAGAACGACAAGAAGTCCGTCACGGTCGAAGCCGCCGACGGCCACATCGAGCAGCTCGGCTACGACGTCCTGGTCGTCGCGCTCGGCGCCGTCGCGCGCATCCTGCCGATCCCGGGCCTGGTCGAGCAGGGCATCGCCTTCAAGACCATCGGCGAGGCCATCTACCTGCGCAACCACATCATGACCAAGCTCGACGAGGCCGCCAGCACGCTGGACCCCGAGCTGCGCAAGCGCCTGCTGACGTTCACCGTCGTCGGCGGCGGGTTCGCCGGCATCGAAGCGCTGGCCGAGCTCGAGGACATGACCCGGTTCGCGGTCGAGAACTACTACCCGAACATCCAGCCGGCCGACGTCCGCTGGGTGCTCGTCGAGGCCGCCGGGCGCATCCTGCCCGAGGTCCGCGAGACGCTCGGCGTCTACACGGTCGAGCAGCTGGAGAAGCGCGGCATCGAGGTCTACCTGTCGACCGCGGCGAAGTCGTTCGAGAACGGCCACGTCGTGCTTTCGGACGGCACGGAGTTCGACACCGACACGCTCATCTGGACCGCCGGCGTGAAGGCCAACCCGGTGCTGGCCAACTCGGACCTGCCGCTCGACAAGCGCGGTCGCCTCGAGGCGACGGCCGCGATGCAGGTCGTCGGTCACCCGGACGTGTGGACCGCGGGCGACAACGCCGCGATCCCGGACCTCTCGCGCACCGAAGAGGACCCGACGGCCACGTGCCCGCCGAACGCGCAGCACGCGGTTCGCCAGGCGAGGCTGCTGGCGAAGAACATCATCAAGGTGATCCGCGGCGGCAAGCCGAAGGACTACTTCCACAAGAACCTCGGCGCGGTCGCGAGCCTCGGCCTGCACAAGGGCGTGGCCGACGCGCTGAACCTGAAGATCAAGGGCTTCCCGGCGTGGCTGTTCCACCGCGCGTACCACCTCAAGGCGATGCCGACGTGGAACCGCAAGATCCGCATCCTGTTCGACTGGATCCTCGGTGGGCTGTTCCGGCGTGAGGTGATCTCGCTCGGGCAGATCAACAACCCGAAGGACGAGTTCGCGCGCGTTTCGAAGTCCTGACGTTCTTTCGCGGAGAGCCCCGGTCCTGGTGACCGGGGCTCTTTTGCGTGCCCGGCCGGTATTCTCGGCCGGTGAAACCGCCGATCCAGTCCGACCCGCCGACGCCGGGACTGTCGCCGCTCGAGCTCGCCCAGGACGTCCTGGCCCGGATCGAGAAGGCCAACGAGTACGCGCGAAACCGGAAGTCCCGCTTCCGGCGCCGGGCGGTGTCGATCCGGCTGGTGGCGCTGGCGCTGTCGGCGACGTCGACGATCATCCTCGGGCTGCAGAACCTCGACGGGTGGACCGGGACGGCGTTCGCGCTCGTCGCGATCGTCACCGTGGTGAGCGCGCTGGAGCCGTTCTTCGCCTGGCGGTCGCTGTGGGTGCTGATGGAAGAGGTGCAGTCGCGGTTCTACCGGCTGCGCGACGACCTCGGCTTCTACGTCGCGTCGACGCCGCCGGAGCAGCTCGACGTCGAGGTGATCCGCGCGAAGTTCGACGACTACCAGCGCGTCTGGGATCTCGTCGGGCAGCGCTGGCTGGAGTACCGCCGCGCCGACGAGTCGTCCGGGAAAAGCGGCGGATAAGGGCTTTTTGGGGCTATTGCGGGGAAAAATCCGGCTGTGTGCCGGTGAGCGACATGGTCTGGACAACTGGGCCGGTGAGCGGGTAAACCCTTTCTTCACAACGCGGAATAAGTCCGCTCCGGCTCCTCTCCCCACGGTCCCCCTTGGAGCTTTGCCATGCCCTTTTCCCGTACCAAAGCGGCACTCGTGGCGGCGCTGCCCGTCGTCGCCGCGCTCGCACTGACACCGTCCACCGCCGCCGCGGCCACGCCCGCCTTCCCCGCCCACTACGCGGCGCCGTACCTGCAGATCAGCGACGGTGACGCCGGCCAGATGGCCGCGGACATGAACGCGACCGGCACGAAGTTCTTCACGCTGGCGTTCCTGACCCCGCAGTCCGGCTGCACGCCGGTCTGGGAGGCGAACGGCACCGGCGTCGGCTCGTTCAAGTCCCAGATCACCGCACTCCAGTCGGCGGGCGGCAACGTCATCCCGTCGTTCGGCGGCGCGGAGGGCGGCGAGCTGGCCCAGACGTGCACGAACACGTCGAGCCTGACCGCGGCGTACGCCAACGTCGTCAACACCTACGGCACGCCCCGCCTGGACTTCGACATCGAAGGCGGCGTCCTGAACGACACGGCGTCGAACCAGCGCCGCAACTCCGCGCTGGCGGCGCTGCAGCAGCAGAACGGCGCGGTCCAGGTCGACTACACGCTGGCGGTCGACCCGACGGGCATCCCGTCGAACGAGCTGGATCTCCTGCGCGACGCGAAGAACAAGGGCGTCAAGGTCAGCGTGGTCAACCTGATGGTGATGGACTTCTACGACGGCCAGCCAGTCCTGAGCGACGCCCTCTCGGCGGCGCGCGCCTCGGCGTCCCAGCTGTCGAGCCTGTACGGAATCTCGACCTCGGCGGCGTACGCGATGATGGGCCTGACCCCGATAGCGGGCCGCAACGACGACGGAGCGCAGTTCAGCCAGTCGGACGCGCAGCAGCTGGAGACGTTCGCGGCGTCGAACGGGGTGGCGGAGCTGTCATTCTGGGAGCTGCAGGACTACGACCGCGCGACGGGCTATGCGTACTCGCGCATCTTCAACGCCATCACGGGCGGCTCGACGACTCCGCCGCCTTCTTCGGGCGGAACGATCACGGGCTACGGCGGCAAGTGCGTGGACGTGGCGGGTGCTTCTACCGCCAACGGGACGACGGTCGATCTGTACACGTGCAACGGAACTGGCGCGCAGCAGTGGACGGCCACTTCGGGCACGTTGCGGGCGTTGGGCAAGTGCCTGGACGTGAACGCGGCGGGCACGGCGAACGGTTCCAAGGTCCAGCTGTACGACTGCAACGGAACGGGCGCCCAGCAGTGGACGGCCTCGGGCAGCCAGCTGGTGAACCCGGCGTCAGGCAAGTGCCTGGACGCGACGGGGCCGAGCTCAGCGGACGGAACGCCCCTGCAGATCTGGACCTGCACAGGCGCGGCGAACCAGTCGTGGACGCTGCACTGACCCGGCTGTAGTACGAGACGAGGCCGGGCCGTCGCTGGACGGTCCGGCCTCCTCGTGTCCGCCGGCGCGATCGCCTAGAGTGGGCAACGCCCTCGTAGCCCAATCGGCAGAGGCAGTCGACTTAAAATCGATTCAGTGCGGGTTCGAGTCCCGTCGAGGGCACCTCTGCGAGACTGATCGGCAGTGGTGAGCGCTTCCGAGTGCGGATGGAGTCATCCGGAGCTCTGCGACTCGGGCAGAGTACTGGCCGGTCAGAGTGGTCTTCCCGGGGTTGTGCGAGGTAGCGAGCCATCTCGTTCCGGGGTCTGAGGAAACGAATTTCAGTTTCCCGTGCTACCGCCGTCGCCGTTGCCGCCGAAGTGGAACGTCATGGAACACTCCTTTCAATCACCCTTGCCATGCGGTGGCGGGAATCAAGGCCACAAGATGGAAATACCGTAGTTTTCGCGCGGCTGACACTGCCCGGCAAAAGTGTGTTCGACGCCGCCGCCCAGAACAGGTAAGATCCGGGGATCGTCAGCCTGCGGCTGCACGCCCCGCTCGCGTTCGGTTTGCTCTGCGTACCACCAGCACATCTTGGGTAGGCAGGTATCGTCGAAACGGATCCGTATGGTCAGGCCACTGGCAGGAATCCTGCCGTCTAGCAGGACTCCTGGGGCAATGCCGTGGTGATCAACCTCGACATTGACCCAACGTCGATCTTTAGTTGTGTCCTCATCGATGGCTTCGGATGAGAAGAAGTGTTTTTCGCCACGTTGGAGCGCGCGATGGAACCTTAGCCTAGTGAGAGGAGCCTCCCCTTCGGGGGTGCCCTTCACCGGCTCGCTGCGGCAGTTCCACAGGCCAGCGACGGGCACGCTGGCGTGGTAGCCGGTCGATCCGGCCAGCGCGGTCGCGGTGTAGCCGTCCACGCCGTCCTCCTGCGCGGTTATCAGACGTTCGGTGATCCGACGGTAGACGGCTTTTCGTCTCATAAAGACTGTGGTGACGAATAAATTGAGAAAAACTGGTTGTGCGCCTCTGGATGGAGTCCGATACCCGAGCATCGAAGAATTGAACTCGTTGCCAATGCGTTCTTCTGTTGCTCGTGCGATCTCAATATACTGATGCCAATCTGTGGAATTTTGTGCCAGGTCGGACAATCGACTGTGGAGCATTGGTGCGAGTTTTTCGGCGACAGCATTCTTCCATGCTCGATGCATCGGCATGGTAGTGCTGGGTCGGGGGTTGCCGAAAACCCCGGGCAACTGCATGAGTTGATTAAATCGATCGTCAAGGCTTGACTTCCATGGTTCAGGTATCGCCGGAGGGCGGGAAAGCCGGAATGCGGCCAACAGCACGTTCCGTCGGCGTGACTCGGTCGACGACCCGACTCTGTCGATCTCGTGCACGAGCAGGCCCCACACGGCTAGGGCTCGCACTTCGGGACTTGCGCCGACCAAAGCGGCCGTTGGCGTGATCAGCGGCTCCAGCACTTCCGCAGAGGCAGTCCTCGGGTCTTCGATGGCGTGCGCGAGCAGCTTCGGGGCTCGAGAGTGTCTCCTGGTGGCAAGCCACCGCAGCGCTTGCTCGATGGGTGGCACCGACCGCGGGCGGCGGTGGATGCTGTGCGGCTCCGGCAAGATCCTCCGTTCGGCTCGAGTCGCTCGTTCGGCAATGCCACAGCAAGCGGCGGCAATGAGGTGCAACCGTCGGCGATGTCCGTGCACTGAAGTACGACCGACGGTTGCGAAAGATCAGATTCGCGCACTCGGTCTTGCGGACATGCGGACGTACCTTGAGTTGGACCGTTTTGCCAGTTGACCCTCCTCCTCGCGTACCGCCCTAGATCGGAGGACAACACCATCTTGTTACCCAGCGGAGCACTTTAACCCCATTGTCGGTCGGACGAAAGGACGTCGCCGATGAGCAAGGACATCAACACCTCGAAGTCGGCGAAGTCTTCCGGACGCGGCCGTGGTTCCAAGGATGCCTTGAACTTGGTCAAGAGCATCATGCTCGGCGTCGGCACTCTCTACCTGACGACACGGTCTGTCGTCGTGACAGTGATCGGCGCGGGGGTCGCAGTGATCTTGCTGGCCATAATCTTGGCCAGTCGCTGAGTGTCGCCGTTCGCGTTCTCGGTTACTCGGACGGGGCCAAAAGTATCGAGTGGGGAGTCGCCGATCGACCCTGGGCCGTCGGGGCCAGTGGTGCCTTCCCGGTCAGCCCTTCACGGTCACCGGGAACTTCGACGGCCCGCGCAGGTTGATGCGGCCGTTCCACTCCAGCTTGCCCGCGAAACCCAGCCCCGGGAACCGCTGCACCAGACGGCTCACCGCCACCTGGCCCTCCAACCGGGCCAACGCCGCGCCCAGGCAATGGTGCGGACCCGCTCCGAACGACACCTGGTGCCGCGCCTCCGGGCGGTCCAGTCGCAGCTCCGAAGCGTCCGGGCCGAAGAACCTCTCGTCCCGGTTCGCCGACCCCAAGCACGCCAACACGAACGTCCCCGCCGGGATCTCGCGACCCGCCACCGCGTACGGCGACGTCGTCACGCGGCGAGTTTGCTGGACCGGGGAGTCGTACCTCAAGAACTCCTCCACCGCGTTCGACGCCAGGTCCGGCCGGTCTCGCAGCAGGGCCAGCTGCGACGGGTTCCGCAGCAGCGCGTTGACGCCGTTCGCGATCAGGTTGACCGTTGTTTCGTGGCCCGCCACGTACAGCAACACCACCTGGGCCACCAGCTCGTCGCCGTCCAGGACCTGGCCGTCGTGTTCCGCCGCGATCAGGGCCGTCAGCAAGTCGTCCGCTGGGTTGCGACGCTTCCACTCGATCACCTCGCGTGTGATCGCCGTCAGCTCCGCGTCCGCCGCCATGATCGCGCGGGCCGTTTCCTCGTCGGCGACGATCTCCAGGGAGCGCACCAGGGTTCCGCTCAGCTCGCGGACGCGGGAGTGGTCCGTCGGGGGCATGCCCAGCATCTCGGAGATCACCGCGAACGGGAGCGGGAACGCCAGCTCCTCGACCAGGTCCGACTCGCCCTTCTCGGCCATGCGGTCCAGCGCCGCGTCGACGAGACCGACGATCTTCGGCTCCAGTGCCGCGATCGCGCGGCGGGTGAACACCTTCGTCACCAGCGAGCGCAGCCGCGTGTGGTCGGGCGGGTCGCGATCGAGCATCGACCGGTTGAGCGCGCCGGCGTCTTCGTCGGCGTCGAAGTACTCGAACGGCGACTCCGCCAGGTTCGTGACCTCCACGGACAGCCCGGCGCGAAGCAGCGCCGAGACGTCTTCGTAGCGCGAGACGAACCAGAAGCCCAGCGGGTGCTCCTGCGCCGGGTCACCGTCGCGCAGCTTCTTGTACTGCGCGTACGGGTTTTCGAAGAAGCCGGGCTCGAACGGGTTGAACAGCAGTTCGTCTACGTCGGTCATGGCAACCCCCACATGCGCCGTGTCGGTGACATACGCAGTGTATGTCCTATGCTTTGCGCATGTCGACCCTCAAGAGCCGGCGGGAGCAGTACTCCGAGGCCACCCGGGCCGCTCTGCTGGCGGCGGCCACGCGCCGGTTCGCCGAACACGGCTTCGCCGGTACGTCGCTGGAAGACATCGCCGGCGACATCCAGGCCACGCGCGGCGCGATCTACCACCACTTCGCCAGCAAGACGGCGTTGTTCGAGGCGGTCTTCGCGCAACTCGAGACCGAGGCGATGGAGCTGTCCGCGGCCGCGGCGGCGCGGGGGACGGATCCCTGGTCGGCGGCCTTCGCGGCGCTCGACGTCTTCCTCGACCGCTGCTGCGACCCCGGGTACGGCAAGCTCGTCTGGCGGGAAGCGCCGCTCGCGCTCGGCTGGCTGCGCTGGCAGGCGGCCGAGGAGCAGTACGCGTACGGGCTCGTCGAGCAGCTGATCAAGGCCCTGGTGGACGGCGGCGACATCGACGACCAGCCGCTCGAGACCACGACCCGCCTGGTGTTCGGCATGCTCGGCACGGCCGGGATGGCGCTGGCCGAAGCGTCCGATGTGGACAAGCCGCGGCTGAAGGCGGAGTACGCCGCCGTCATCGGGCGGATGGCCTCCGGGTTGCGTCCGGCCGTCGGCGAAGTGACCGCGCGATAAATCGTCAATTGCACTTTTTGACTGACCGATTTACACGATTCTCCAACTCTTTCGAGTTAATGGGGACACCTCGCGTAGCGCTTGTTGGGTCCGTGTAAGCTCCCGTCTCGCTTGACCGGGTGATCGCTCACCCGAATCGGTGGCCGCCTGCGGGGGTGTGCGGTTACCCCGTCGTGGTTCGGGCTCGGATAGGAGATTTATGCAGGTCAGGTCCACTCTTGTGCGTGGCGGGATCGCGGCTCTCGCCGCGGCCGCCGCGGTCATGATCGGTTCTCCGGCCGCTCTCGCCGACGATGGCGCCGCGCGCGGCCGCGTCGACGAGCACGCCGGCACGGTCGGCTACCGCCTCAACCTCGGCAAGGGCGGCGACTACATCGCCGAACTGTTCGAGATGAAGCTGTCGAACGGCAGCACGCTGAAGCTCTACTGCGTGCAGATCACCGTCGGCCTGCGCACCGACGTCGACATGGTCGAGCGCCCCTGGAACAAGTACCCCGCCGAGGGGCCGTTCACGGCCAACAGCGCGAAGATCAACTGGGTGCTGCACAACGGCTACCCGGGCACCGGCCTGGACGCGCTGGGCAAGGCGCTGAAGAAGGCCGGCGTCGAGGTCCACGACGGCGTCTCCGAGCGCGAGGCCATCGCCGCGACGCAGGCCGCCGTGTGGCACTTCAGCGACGGCGTGAACCTGGACGCCACCAAGCCGCTGGCCGAGGAGAACTCGGCCGACGCCAACGCCGACGTCGCCGCGCTCTACGCGTACTTCACCGGTGACCAGAACAAGGGCATCGGCGAGCAGCCGAAGCCGACGCTGAACATCGCCGCGGACAAGACCGAGGGCACGGCCGGTGGCAAGATCGGCCCGTACAGCGTCGCCACCAGCGGGGACGTCACCTCGCTGACCAGCCAGCTGCCCGAGGGCGTCAAGATCACCGACGCCGACGGCAAGGAGCTGAAGGGCACCGACGTCAAGGACGGCAGCAAGCTGTTCGTCGACGTCCCGGCGGGCACCACGCCGGGCAAGGGCGCCTTCACCCTCAAGGCCACCGGCGAACTGGACACCGGGCGCCTGTTCGTCGCCGACAACTACGCGAAGAAGCCGGCGCAGTCGCTGATCGTCGCCGACTCGGAGAAGACCGAGGTGACCGCGAACGCGCCCGCCAGCTGGACCGAGGCCGGCGTCCCGACCACCGCGCCGAGCACCACCCCGGCCGGCTCGAACGGCGGGGGCGGCGAGCTCGCCAACACCGGTGTCGACGCCGCGGTTCCGTTCACCGTCGGCGGCCTGCTGCTCGGTGGCGGCGCGCTGATGCTGCTGGTGAACCGGCGTCGCAGCCGCGCATAAGTACCAGTCAGTACCCGGAACGGGGCCGGTCCACTGTGGACCGGCCCCGTTTTCGTGCGCCAGGGGACCCGACCATCGGATTGCGATCATCGGGGCAAAAGCGGCGAACCCCCCGTGCATTGGTCTAGACTTTTCGCCCGGACGGCGAAGGGACGACGTCATGCGCGGTACGACCGTTCCGCCCGGGACGCCCTGCCCGCCACCGCGGGCGGGGGAGCTGCCGATGCACCGGCTGGAGGTGCCGGCCCCGCACGCGCCGCCGTTCGCCGTCGGCACGTTCGACGCGATCGGGCCGCTCTCGCGCGCCGAGTTCCCGCACCGGCACACCTTCCACGAGCTGGTGCACGTCACCGGCGGCACCGGCGCGCACGTCGTCGACCTGACGCGCCGGCCGCTGCGGCCGCCGCACCTGGGCGTCATCGCGCCGGGGCAGGTGCACCAGTGGGCCGATGCGCGCGGCCTGACCGGTCACGTCGTCCTGTTCACCGACGACTTCCTCCTCGACCACCCGGCCGACCGCGAGCTGCTGCGGCGGCTGAGCGAACAGCCCCTGCTGGAGCTGGACCCGGACGCCGACGCCGGCGTCACGCGGCTGGTCGCGGACCTCGTGGAGGAGCACCGCCACGGCGACGAGTCGGTCCTGAGGGCGCTGCTCCACGTCCTGGTCGCGCGGGCCGGACGGCTGCTGGGGACACCGCCGCCCGCACCCGCCGGAGCGGTGGCGGCGGAGTTCGCCCGGCTCGCCGGCCGCCCGGACCTCGGGCTGTGGTCGGTGTCCGCGCACGCCGCGCGCATCGGCGTCACGCCGGGCCACCTCACCGAGGCCGTGAAGGCCGCGACCGGCCGCACCGCCGCGCAGCTGCTGCGCGAGGCGCGGACGCGGGAAGCCCAGCGGTTCCTGCTCCGGACGGACCTCACCGTGCGCCAGGTCGCGACCCGCGTCGGGTTCGCCGACCCGGCCTACTTCTGCCGGTTCTTCCGCCGCGAGACCGGGCTGAGCCCGGGCGACTTCCGCCGCGGCGGGGAGAATCACCACGACTGACCGGCCCAGTCCATCGTCGCGCACCCGGTGCGCTGCCTACGTTCGAGGGGATTCCCGACGCCCCCACGAGGAGCAGGCATGGACGAGGACACCAAGCTCAGCCGCAAGACGGTGCTGCGCGCCGCGCTGGCCGCGGGCGTCGCCGCGCCGGTCGCCCTGATCGGCGGGCCGGCGCTCGCCCGCACCACCGCCGCCACCGGCGCCGCCCCCGAACTGACCCCGGCGTGCCACGACGGCGACGAGCCGACGATCGAGCAGACCGAAGGCCCCTACTTCAAGCCGAACTCGCCGGAACGGACCGACCTGGTCACGCCCGGCACCCCGGGCACGCGCCTGACGGTGTCCGGCTACGTGTTCGGGCGGGCCTGCCTGCCGGTGGGCCGCGTGCTGCTGGACTTCTGGCAGGCGGACGTCAACGGCGCGTACGACAGCGCCGGCTACGCGTTCCGCGGCCACCAGTACACCGACGCCCAGGGCGCGTTCCGCCTCTCGACGATCGTGCCCGGCCTCTACCCCGGCCGCACCCGGCACATCCACGTCAAGGTCCAGGCGCCCGGCCGGCCGATCCTGACCACCCAGCTCTACTTCCCGAACGAGCCGCGCAACAACACCGACACGATCTTCGACGCGCGGCTGCTGATGACCGTGCGGGACAACGGCTCCGCGAAGGAAGCCGCGTTCGACTTCGTGCTGAACGTCCCGCAGAACCCGACGTCCACGACGTCGGCGCCGCCCACCTCCACGCCGCCCGGGGGCACCACCTGGGCGGCGGGCACGGCCTACACGGCCGGTGCCCGGGTCACCTACGGCGGCCGGGGCTACGTGTGCTTGCAGGGGCACACCGCCCAGCCGGGCTGGGAACCCCCGGCCGTTCCCGCGCTGTGGCGGGCGGAGTGACCCCCTGAGGAGGGAGGGAACGGGCGGGCCCCGGCACGGGGCCCGCCCGGCTTCCGCACGCTAGGCGTCGACCCGGTCCGCGCGGGCCTGGGACATTCAGCGGTATGACGGACTCCGTGGGGTGGCTCCGGCGTTTCCACCCGGCGGCGCCCGGCGCGCCGCGGCTCGTGTGCTTCCCGCACGCCGGCGGCGCGGCGAGCTGCTTCCACCCGCTCTCGGCCACGCTGGCGCCCGCGGTCGACGTGCTGGCCGTGCAGTACCCGGGCCGGCAGGACCGGCACGCCGAACCGCTGGTGGACGACCTGTTCCTGCTCGCCGACCGGCTGGCGGACGTCCTCGCCGCCGAGGGCGCCGGACCGGTGGCGTTCTTCGGCCACAGCATGGGCGCCAGCCTGGCCTTCGAGGTCGCGCGGCGGCTCGGCACCGGGCTGCTGGGGTTGTTCGTGTCCGCGCGCCGCGCGCCGTCGGCGTCCCGCGTCGGGCGGGTCCACGAGCGGGGGGACGACGAGCTGCTCGCCGACGTCCGGCAGCTGGGCGGCACCGACGTCCGGGTTCTGGAGCACCCGCAGCTCGCCCGCATGGTGCTGCCGGTGCTGCGCAACGACTACAAAGCGGCGGACGCCTACCGCTACCGGCCCGGCCCCGACGTGAGCTGCCCGGTCTTCGCGCTGATCGGCGACCGCGACCCGACGGTCACCGAAGCGGAGGCGGGGCGGTGGGCGGCGCACACGTCCGGCCGCTTCGAGCTGAAGTCGTTCCCGGGTGGCCACTTCTACCTGAACGACCACCTCGGGGAGGTGAGCCGCCTGCTGGGCGAGCGGCTCACCGGTCGGGAAGGTGAGCCGCTCGCGTCAGGTCAGCAGTAGAGGTTGGCGCCGGGGTCGACGCCGAGGATGGACGTGATCTGGCGGTACTTGTCGACGCGGCTCTGGACCTGCGCCGGGTTGCCGCCGTTGCACTCGATGGAGCCGTTGATGCTGCGGATGGTCTCGCCGAAGCCACGGCCGTTGACGATCGCGTTGTGCGGGGTCATCGTGCCGGGGCCGCTCTGGGTGTTCCAGTACCAGAGGCCGGTCTTCCACGCGACGGCCGCGTTCTGCTCGACCTGCCAGGGGTTGCCGAGCAGGTCGATGCCGAGTGCGTCACCGGCGGCCTTGTAGTTGAAGTTCCAGCTGAGCTGGATCGGGCCGCGGCCGTAGTACGCGGCCTGGCCGGCGGGGCAGCCGTAGGGCTGGCCGTAGTCGCAGTAGTGCGGGTAGTTCGCCGTGTTCTGCTCGACGATGTAGACCAGCCCGCCGGTTTCGTGGTTGACGTTGGCGAGGAATGCCGCGGCTTCCTGCTTCTTGACCGTGTCGCTGCCCGTGTTGGCGAAGCCGGGGTAGGCGGAAAGGGCCGCGGTCAGGCCGCTGTAGGTGTAGAAGCCGTTGCGGCCGGGGAAGATCTGGTTGAACTGCGCCTCGCTGACGACGAACGAGCCGGGGTTGCCCGGGTTGCCCGGGTCGGTGCCGCCGCCGCAGGAGTAGGGCTCCCAGTACCAGGTGCTGATGATGGGGTCGTAGCCCGGGTTCGCGTTCTTGGCGCGGTAGTAGCCGCCGTTGGTGTACCTGACGACCGCGCCGACGTCGTACCACTGGCCGGCCACCCAGTTCGGGGCGTTGCAGGTGGTTCCGCCGCCGCCGCCGTCGCAGCTGTAGGGCTCCCAGTACCAGGTGCTGATGATCGGGTCGTAGCCCGGGTTGGCGTTCTTGGCGCGGTAGTAGCTGCCGTTGGTGTACTTGACGACCGCGCCCACGTCGTACCACTGGCCCGCGACCCAGTTGGGCCCGCTGCAGGCGGCGGCGGCCGCCTGCGGGACCTGACCGGTGGCGGCGGGCACGCCGAGCACGAGTGCGGCGGCGGCGGCGAATGCTGACAGGACCGCGACAAAACGTCTTCTCAAGACTGGCTCACTCCTTCGGCCACGACGGAGTCCGGACGCGGGGGCGCCCGGTGTCGGAGGGGGTGTGCTCGACCGGCCGGAACGAGGGTGACACCGGTCACTAGAGCAGATTGGTCTAGTCCAGTCAAGGAATCGGGCGGAGCGGGCAAGGGGTGTGCGCGAACGACTCCCGAGTTGAACCGTGCCGCGACAGGGTTCCGGCGACGGGGTTCCGGCGCTCGGGTGTGCGGAATCCGGTCGCCGCCACCGAATGCGGTGCTCCGGGTGCCGGACCCGCGTGAAGCTTCGGCGCCGGTCGTGTGGAACTCGGCCGCCATCGCCGCCGTATGCGGCGCCTCGGGCACCGGACTTGCGTGAGCCTTCGGCGGCGGGGTTTCGGTGCCCGGTCGCCCGCGGAATTCGGCCGTCGCCGCCGAATGCGTTGCCCCGGGCGCCGGACTTGCGTGAACCTTCGGTGCCGGCGCTACTCCGCCGCGGACTCTCCGGCGGGTTTCCGCGCCAGCACCCGCCCGTGCGGCACCCGCGCCGCCGGGTCGCGCAGCACCTGGGTCAGGATCTCGAACCCGGCCTCCTTCACCAGCTCGCTCACCCGCTCCACCGGCTGCCGGTAGGCGTCCAGCGAGAGCCCGTCGTGGCCCTGCCAGCCGGTCAGGTGCTGCCGCTCGTCGCCGACCTGGAACGCCAGCTGCAGGTGGCCGCCCGGGCGCAGGACCCGGAACAGCTCCGCGCACACCTCCGGCAACCGGGCCGGCGGCGTGTGGATGATCGAGTACCAGGCCACCACGCCCGCGAGACCACCGTCCGGCAGGTCCAGCCCGAGCAGGGACCCCTCGGAAAACCGCAGTTCAGGGTGGTCGCGGCGGGCCACGGCGAGCATCTCCGGCGACAGGTCGATGCCCGCCACTTCGAGCCCCGCCGAGGCGAGGTACGCCGTCACGCGGCCGGTTCCGCAGCCGAGGTCGGCGACCGGGCCGCCGCCGTCTTCGCGGACGAGGTCGGCGAACGCCGTCAGCAGCGCGCGGTCCTGGAGGTCTTCGGCGATCGGTGGCGAGAGGCGGGCGTAGCTCTCGGCGACGATCGAGTAGGCGTGGCGGGTGGTGGTCAGGAAGTCGGTCACGGCGCGCACGGTACCGGCGGGCACCGACAGTTTCCGCCATCTGTCCTAAGTGGACTCCGCGTGGCCGAGGTGGTCGAGCATCGAGCGGACGGCCTCGAACTCCCTGACCTCCTGGCGGCAGTCCGGGCACGCCGAAAGGTGCCGCTCCACCCGTGCCGTGTCGACGGCGTCGAGCAACCCCAGGCTGTACGCCCCGAGGTCGGTCCGGTCGTACCGGGCCATGGATCGCGTCTCCGTTTCCGCGTCCCGCAAGGGAACGCCCGCACTACCGGACGTCTCCAGAGTCCAGACGCGGACGCGGCACCGGCACTGTTCTCCGGTTTTCCACCCGATCGGCCGACAACTTGGGGCGGCGAACAGCCCATGTGAGTGAAAGCTGATCGTCACGGTACTCACCGGTCCGGACACGGAAAGCTTTTCCGCCCCTAATTTCGGAGTTTCCGCGTCATGGGTCGGGGGCGGGTTCGTCCGACCTGCGTCAGACCGGAATTTTCCGGCCTCGACCAGGGCGAAGGCGATCCGGAACGAGGAGAGCGAGAGAGCGATGACCGTACGGAGCCACCGGGCGGACCACGTCGTCGAAGAAGTCGGAGTGTGGCTGGCGGGGGAGTTCGTGGGGCGGCTCCCCGCCGCGGAGATCGACCACGTCGTCAAGGTGACGCGGCTCGACCTCGAAAGCAGTATCGCGCCGGAGGAGCTCGGGGAGATGCTCCACCGGCTGGGCCGGGCCCGGTTGCAGCGCATCGTGCAGCTGTCCCCGGCCGCCCGGGTGCGGATCCCGCAGACGCGCTGACGGCACTTTCACGGGAAAGCGGCGTTTCAGCGGGACGCGGCCGCTTTGATCGTCCGGAGGACCGGAGCCGTCTCCAGGGTGCGGACGGCGTCGAGCGCCCCCAGCCGCCGGGTCAGGTAGTGGTGCAGGGCCGCCGCGTCCGGGCAGAGCGCGTGCGCGACCAGGTTGGCCGGCCCGGTCGTCGCCGCGACGAGCGCCAGCTCCGGGTGGGTGGCCAGCTCCCGGGCCACGGCGTCGAGGTGGGCGGGGGCGACCGACATCCACAGCAGCGCGTGCGTGGTGGCGCCCAGCGGGGCCGGGTCGATTTCGAGGTCGAAGAACACCGTGCCGCCGGCCTGGAGGTCGGCCAGCCGGCGCGCGACGGTCGCCGCGGACCAGCCGGTGGCCGTCGCCAGCTCGGCCAGGCTTGCGCGGCCGTCGCGCTGCAACGCGGCCATCAGCGCGTCGTCGTCGCCGGTCAGCGGCTTGCCGTCACCGGAGAACTCCGGGGTCAACGCCGCGACCTGCGAAGCGTCGAGGGCGTTCGCGCGCCCGAGCCACGCCGTCGGGCCGCCGAGGTAGCGGTGCAGCAGCTGGTGCGCCGACACGGCCGTGATGCTCGCGGAGCGCGGGATGTCCCGCAGCAGCAGCGAATGGTCGCTCGTGGCCGGCATGGACACGTTCACGCAGATCTCGGTGCCGCCCGACACGAGCTTGACCCACGCGGTGTCGGCGCGCCGCGCTAGGGCGAGCGCGACGTCGCGCGCGGTGTTCGGGGTCGCCGTCAGCCGGACCATCCACTCGGCCTGCCCCGCGCGTTGCGGGTCCGGCAAGCCGACGACGCGAAGCGACGCTTCGGCGCGTAGTCGGCGGTAGCGCCGCGCCACCGTCTGCGTCGAGACGCCGAGGACGTCCCCGATCTTCGTGAACGGCGCTCGCCCGTCGAGATGCAGCGCGTGGATCACCGCGCGATCGACGTCGTCGAGGATGGTCATATCCCTCATCAAAGCGCACAGCGTGGAAGAAATCAGCCAGCCGTCCGCGAGAAGTGGAAGTCCCAGCCGGAGGCGGGACAAGGTCGGTGCCGACGAAAGGGGGCACCTCATGCCGACCACGACCCGCTACCGGCACCGCTGGGCCGCGCTCGCCGTGCTGCTCACCGCCGAAGCGATGAACCTGCTCGACGCCACGATCGTCCAGGTCGCCGGCCCGGTGATCCACGACGGCCTGCCCGGACCGGCCGCCGACATCCCGTGGTTCAGCGCGGCTTACACGCTGCCGTTCGCGGCCCTCCTGATCACCGGCGGCCGGCTCGGGGACGTGTTCGGCCGGGCGAAGACGTTCAAGATCGGCGTGACGGCCTTCGTGCTCGCGTCGCTGGCCTGCGCGGTCGCGCCGGACGCGGGCCTGCTGATCGGCGCCCGCGCGGTGCAGGGCGCGGCCGCGGCGCTGATCATCCCGCAGACGATCGGGCTCATCCGGGCGCTCTTCGACGGCGACGAACTCGCGAAGGCGCTCGGCACCATCGGCCCGGTGATGGGCCTGTCCGCGGTCGCCGGGCCATTGGTCGGCGGCCTGCTGACGCAGGCGCTGTCGTGGCGGGCGGTGTTCCTGGTGAACGTCCCGCTCGGCCTCGCCGTCCTGCTCGCCGCGCGGTTCCTGCGCGAGGACAAGGCCGCCACGCGCCCGAAGCTCGACGTCACCGGCACTCTGCTCGTCGCCGCGGGCGCCGGGCTGCTCGTCTACCCGCTGATCAGCCCGGGCGGGACGGCGTGGCCGCTGCTCGCGGCCGGTGCCGCGCTGCTCGTCGGGTTCGGGTTCCAGCAACGCCGGACGGCGGCGCCGCTGGTCGAGCCGAGCCTGTTCGCCCACCGCGGGTTCCCGGCCGCGCTCGCCGGGTCGCTGCTGTACTTCGCGGTGATGACCGGGCTGATGCTCCTCGTCCCGATGCGGCTGCAGCTCGGCGAGGGCGTCGACGTCCGCACCGCGAGCCTGACGCTGCTGCCGCTTTCGGCCGGGCTCGCGGTGTCGTCGTGGGTCGCCGGGTCCTGGCTGGTGCCGAAGTTCGGCTCCCGCGTGATGTTCGCCGGACTGGGCCTGCTGCTGGCCGGGATCCTCGCCGTCGCCGCCGGGGTGACGGCGGCGCTCGCGGTGTGCGGACTCGGGATGGGAACGTTCACGGTCCCGTTCTTCACCGCCGCGCTGCAGCGCGTGCGGCCGCACGAGACGGGCTCGGCCGCCGGGCTGCTCAACGCCGTGCAGCAGCTCGGCGGCACCCTCGGCGTCGCTCTCCTCGGCGGGCTCTACCTGAGCAGCGGCTCGGCGACCACGGCCTTCGGCGTCGCCGCCGGGCTGACCGTGGCCGCCGCCATCGCCGTCGTCCCGCTCAGTAGTCGTCGCGGCCGGTGAACTGCTGCTCCAGCAGCTCCGCCGCGCCCGCCACCAGCTCGAGGGGGTCGATGAACTCGTTGATGTCCAGGTGGATCAGCGGCAGCGAGTGGCGCAGCACGAGGTGGTCGCCCATCACCGCCAGCCCGCCCACGACCGTCGAGTTGCCGACCTCGGTCAGCACGTCGAGGAGGTCGACCTCGTCGTGGCGGGCGAACGGCGTCGCGATCTGGACCCAGTCCTCCTGCTGGTCGAGGATCTCGTGGGCGATCACCATGATCTGGGCCCGCTGCTCGGTGTCGGGGTCGTCGCCGAAGCTCAGCCGGATGCGGATCTCGTCGGGTTCGTCGCGCACCACCCGGTACGCCTGCCTGATGTAAGCGACCAGGTCGCCCCACTCGGCCATCAGGCGGCCCCGATCCGGTCGAGGTCGGCCAGGACGTCGGCCGGCAGTTCCAGCGAAGCCGCGGCGAGGTTCTCGCGCAGGTGCTCGAGCGACGACGTCCCGGGGATGAGCAGCATCGACGGCGACCGCTGCAGCAACCACGCGAGCGCGACCTGCATCGGCGTCGCGCCGACGCGGGCGGCGCAGTCGTCGAGGATGCCCGACTGCAACGGGCTGAAGCCGCCGAGCGGGAAGTACGGCACGAAGGCGATGCCGTCGGCGGCGCACTTGTCGACGAGGTCGTCGTTTTCGCGGTGCGCCAGGTTGTACTGGTTCTGCACGCAGACGACGGGCGCGATCGCCTTGGCCTCGTCGAGCTGCTCCGCGGTGACGTGGCTGACGCCGAGGTGCTTGATCAGGCCCTGCTGCCGCAGCTCGGCGAGCACGCCGAAGGGCTCGGCGAGCGACATCCGCACCGGGTAGTCGCCGGCGGCGTTGCCCAGGCGCAGGTTCACCACGTCGATGGCCTCGACGCCGAGGTTCCGGAGGTTGTCGTGCACGGCCTGGATCAGCTCGCCGGCGGACAGCGCGGGCGGCCACGCCTTGTCGGGCGTCCGCCGCGCCCCGACCTTGGTGACGATCGTCAGCGGGTCCGGGTACGGGTGCAGGGCTTCCTTGATCAGCGCGTTCACGGTGTGCGGGCCGTAGTAGTCGCTGGTGTCGATGTGGGTGACGCCGCTTTCGACGGCCTCGCGCAGCACGGCGACCGCGGTGTCGTGGTCACGCGGCGGTCCCCAGACACCGGGCCCGGCCAGCTGCATGGCCCCGTACCCCATCCGGGTCACCGGGACTTCCCCGCCGAGGCTGAAAGTGCCGCCCAGGTTTGCCATTCCGCTCCTCAGGTAGGTGGCGTTCCGCCGAGGAGTCTAGGGAGGATCAGCCGCACGCGCCCTTGCTGCGCAGCACCCGCGTCACCGACTCCTGCACCCGCGCCTTCGGCAGCTCGCCGAACTGGACGGCCTTCACGAGCCGGTTCAGCACCTCGTCCACCCGGCCGCCGGACGACCACAGCGCCTCGTCCGCCCCGGCCTGCAACGCTTTCAGCACGGCGTCCGGCAGCGAGTACTGGGCCGTGATCGCCTTCATCGCGCCGAGGTCGTCGGTCAGGACCAGGCCGGTGAACTTGAACTCGGTGCGCAGCAGCTGGTAGGCGGCCGGCGAGATCGACGCCGGGACGCCGCCGGTCAGGTCGGGCACGTCGAGGTGGCCGACCATCACCGAGACCGGGCCGTAGTCGGCGAGGTTCCGGTACGGCACCAGGTCCACCGTCCGCAGCTGCGCGAGCGGCGGGGTCACGACCGTGCCCTTGTGCGAGTCGCCCGAGCCGTGACCGTGGCCGGGGAAGTGCTTCAGCACCGGCTGGACCCCGCCGTCGCGCAGGCCCGCCGCGAACGCCGCGGCGTAGGTCTTCACGCGGTTCGGGTCCGGGCTGAAGGAGCGGTCGCCGATGACGTCGTCGTCCGGGGCGTCGGTGACGTCGGTGTCCGGGGCGAAGTCGACCGTCACGCCGCGAGCGCGCAGCTGGCGGCCGCGGTCGGCGGCCAGCGTGCGGACCTGGGCGGGAGTCTTCGTCGCGGCCATCTCACGGGCCGACGGGATCTCGCCGTCGAGGTCGTCGATGCGCTGGACGCGGCCGCCCTCTTCGTCGACCGACACGGCTACGGGCAGCTTGGCCGCGGCCTGGACGGCGTCGAGGGAACGATCTTTCAACAACGCTGTTGCGTTACCGCCGATGAAGATCCCGCCGACCTGGTTGTCGCGCACCATGGACACCGTGGTGCCCGGGTTGTCGCCGGACACCCCCACGATGACCAGCTGCGCGACCTGGCCGCGGACGTCGAGGCCGTTGACCAGCGACGCGCAGTCACCGGACCGGGTCAGGCTCGACGTCGGCGCCGGGGAAGCCGGCGTGGCCATCCGGGAAGGTGAAGGCGGCGGAGGAACCGGTGACCGGGGGATCGCCAGCCCGGCCACGGTGTCCGATTGGCAGCCCGTGACCAGGGAACTCACGACAGCGATGCAGAGCGCCACCCCCAAGGCGGCCGGACGTCGGTGGTTCATCGGTCCCTTCGGTCGTCGGTGTGCCCCACGACGGTAGTCGACGGCCCGGCTTCACGATGTGAAGAAGGCCTGCACCGCGGTTAGAGAATTCGTGAAGGCGACCTCAGCAGACTGGCACCACCGGAACACGGACAGTGGGGAGGGGTCGCGATGGACCAGGTTCGAGTGGCGGCGTGGGCGTCGGACCCGATCGCGCTGACGGGGCTGACCAATCATCTGAAGTCCCGGCCGGAGCTGCTGGTCGTCCCCCGCGCCCGGCGGGCCGAGGCGGCCGTGCTGGTGTTCGCCGTCGGGCAGGTCGACCGCGAGGCGATCGCCGCGCTGCGGGCCGCCTCCGCCGAGTCGCCGGCCGCGATCGTGCTGGTCGCCGGGCACGTCGACCCGGGGCACCTCGGCCTGCTCGCCGACTGCCACGTCTCGGTCGTGCTGCCGCGGACCGCGCTCGACCGGCTCACCGACAGCGTGCTGGCCGCCGCACGGGGGCGCACGACGTCACTGCGCGACCAGGTCGACGCCCTGGCCCACGAGGGCACCACCGCGGCGCTGACGCCGCGCGAGGTGGATGTGCTTCGCCTGATGGCCGAAGGCTGGGACACTGCCGAGATCGCGGGCAAGCTCTGCTACTCGGAGCGGACCGTGAAGAACGTCATCTACGCCATGACCAACCGGCTCAACCTGCGCAACCGGCCGCACGCGGTCGCCTACGCCGTGCGGGCCGGTGTGATCTGAGGAAGCCCGTTGCGCACGATCGTCCGCCGGACCGCCGTCGCGGTCGCCGCGTTGATCCCGCTCGCCGCCTGCAGCCCCGGTGACGGCGGGGGCCCGACGAAGCTCACCATCGCCACCTTCGGCGAATTCGGCTACGCGCCCCTGATCGCCGAGTACCAGAAGCTGCACCCCGAGATCACGGTGCAGAACCGCGTCACCGACTTCGACACCCACCACAAGGGCCTCGCGACGCAGCTCGCCACCGGCCACGGTGCCGCCGACGTCGTCGCGATCGAAGAGCAGTACATCCCGCAGTACCGGAAGGCGAAGGACAAGTTCGTCGACCTCGCCTCCTACGGCGCGCGGGACCTCGAGAAGCAGTGGGCGCCCTGGAAGTGGGCGCAGGGCACCGACGGCGCGTTCGTCCTCGGCCTCGGCACCGACATGGGCAGCCTCGCGCTCTGCTACCGGCGGGACCTCTTCCAGGCCGCGGGCCTGCCGACCGACCGTGACGAGGTCGCGAAGCTGATCCCGGACTGGGACGCCTACGCCGCCGCGGCCGACCGGTTCACGGCGAAGACGCCGGGCGTGAAGTTCGCGGACTCCGCCGGGACCGTCTACACGGCGATGCTCAACCAGTCGCCGGAGAACTACTTCTCCGCGGCCGACGACTCCTTCATCGGCGACCGCAATCCCAGCGTGCGCACCGCGTTCTTCCTCGCCGGCGGCATCGCCGCGAAGGGGGAGACGGCGGCCGCGACCACCTTCACGCAGGCCTGGAACGTCGCGATCAAGCAGGGCTCCTTCGCGACCGTCGCCTGCCCGGCGTGGATGCTCAGCCAGATCAAGGAAGCCGGCGGCGACGGCAACAAGGGCAAGTGGGACGTCACGACCGTGCCCGGCAAGAGCGGCAACCAGGGCGGCTCGTTCCTGACCGTGCCGAAGCAGAGCGAGCACCCGAAGGAGGCGTACGAGCTCGCGCGCTGGCTGACCGCGCCGGAGCAGCAGAAGAAGCTCTTCCTCTCCGACGGCATCCTGCCCAGCGAGCCGTCGGTGTACGCGGACCCGCAGGTCGTCGCGCACACCGACCCGTACTTCGGGGACGCGCCGATCGGGCGGATCTTCGCCGCGTCGGCGGACCAGCTCCGGCCCAACTACCGCGGCCTGCGCGACGCCGACGTCCGGCCGGAGTACGGCCGCGCCCTCGGGCGGATCGAAGACAAGACCGACGGCGTCGACCGGGCCTGGACGGAAGCCGTCCAGCAGGCGCAAGCCGCCCTGAAGTAGCGCGCGTGCAGCACCGGCTCGCCCGTTTCGACCGCAAGGCCACGCCGCTGCTGTTCGTCGCGCCCTTCTTCGCCCTGTTCGTCGTCTTCGGCGCCTTCCCGCTGCTCTACACGGCGTGGGTGTCGCTGCACGACTGGAACCTGCTCGAAGGCGACCAGGGCTACCTCGGCCTGGCGAACTACGGCGACCTGCTCGCGGACCCGAACTTCTGGAACGCGCTCGCCAACACCGTCGGCATCTTCGTGCTGGCCGCGGTCCCGGAGTTCCTGCTGGCGCTGGGCATCGCGGCGCTGCTCGACCGCCCGCTGCGCGGCGCGACCTGGTGGCGGACCGGGATCCTGCTGCCGAACGTCGTGTCCGTCGTCGCGGTCGGGCTGGTGTTCGGGCAGCTGTTCAGCCGCGACTACGGCGTCGTCAACGAGGTGCTGGGCTGGTTCGGCGTCGCGCCGGTCAACTGGCAGGCGTCGAGCTGGACGTCGCACTTCGCGGTGGCGTCGATGGTGCTCTGGCGCTGGACCGGCTACAACGCGCTGATCTACCTGGCCGCGATGCAGGCCGTCCCCGGCGACCTCTACGAAGCCGCCGCGCTGGACGGGGCTTCGCGCTGGCGGACGTTCTGGTCGATCACCGTGCCGGGCATCCGGCCCGCCTTGGCCTTCACCGCCATCGCCGGCACGGTCAACGGCCTGCAGCTGTTCGCCGAGCCGCAGCTGTTCGACACCGGCGGGTCGGGCGGCACCGGCGGCAACGACCGCCAGTTCCAGACGCTCGTAATGTACTTGTACGAGAAGGGGTTCACCCACTTCGACGCCGGCTACGCGGCCGCGCTGACCTGGGTGATGTTCGTGGTCTGCGCGCTGTTCGCCCTCGTGAACTACCGGCTGGTGCGCCGGTTCGTGAGGTCGTCGTGAGGCGCCCCGGCGGCTGGGTCTACGCGGTGCTGGTGGGCGTCCTCGGCGCGTCGATCTTCCCGCTGTACTGGTCGTTCGTCGTGTCCACAAGGGACAACGCGGCGATCGGGGAGACGTCGCCGCTGCTGCTGCCGGGCGGGCACCTCGTCGAGAACGTCCGGCGCGTCTTCGACACCGTCGACTTCTGGCTGGCGCTGGGCAACTCGCTGATCGTCGCGGGCACCGTCATGGTGTCCAACGTCGTGCTCGCGAGCCTGGCCGGGTTCGCCTTCGCGCGGCTGCGGTTCCGCGGGCGCAACACGCTGTTCCTGCTGGTCGTCGGCTCGGCGATGGTGCCGGCGCAGCTCGGCGTCATCCCGCTCTACCTGGTGGTCGGCGAGCTCGGCTGGTACGGGCGGCTCGAAGCGGTGATCGTGCCGGGGCTGCTCAGCGCGTTCAGCGTGTTCTGGATGCGCCAGGCGTGCGAGAACGCGATCAGCGCCGAGCTGGTCGACGCGGCGACCGTCGACGGCTGTTCGATCCTGCGCACCTACTGGCACGTGGCCGTGCCCGCGTTGCGCCCGGCGGCCGCGGTGCTCGCGATGCTGACGTTCATGGCCGCGTGGAACGACTACTTCTGGCCGCTGGTGGTACTCGACCCGAACGAAACACCGACCGTGCAGGTCGCCCTGTCGCAGCTGGCCAGTGGTTACTACACCGATTACGCGCTCATGCTCACCGGGGCGACCGTGGGCGTGCTGCCCGTGATCGCACTGTTCCTGCTGCTGGGCCGCCACATCGTCCGGGGGATCCTGAAAGGGGCACCAGTATGACCTTTCCGACGGGCTTTCTGTGGGGCGCGGCGACCGCGTCCTACCAGGTCGAAGGCGCGGTGGCCGAGGGCGGCCGCGGACCGTCCGTCTGGGACACTTTCGCGGCTCGCCCGGGCGCGGTCCTCGACGGCGCGTCCGGCGAGGTGGCGTGCGATCACTACCACCGCTTTCCCGAGGACATCGGGCTGCTGGCGGATCTGGGGCTGGGCGCGTACCGATTTTCGGTCGCGTGGCCGCGGGTGATGCCGGACGGCCGGACGCCGTCGTCCGCCGGTCTGGCGTTCTACGACCGGCTGGTGGACGAGCTGCTGCGCCGCGACGTCGTGCCGGTGCTGACGCTGTACCACTGGGACCTGCCGCAGGCTCTCGAGGACGCGGGCGGCTGGCCCGCGCGCGACACGGCTTACCGGTTCGCGGACTACGCCGCTCACGTCCACGACGCACTGGGCGACCGGGTCGAGCAGTGGACGACGATCAACGAGCCGTTCTGCGCGGCGTTCCTGGGGTACGGCAGCGGGGTGCACGCGCCGGGCGTCCAGGACTACGACACGGCGCTGGTGGCGGCGCACCACCTGCTGCTCGGGCACGGGCTGGCGACCCGGGCGCTGACTTCGGCGGCGCGTCCGGGGCAGGAGTTCTCGCTGGCGTTGAACTTCGCCCCCGCGTTGCCGGACGGCACGTCGCCGGCGCACCTCGAGGCGGCCCGGAAGTTCGACGGGATCCACAACCGGTTCTTCCTGGACCCGGTGCTGGGGCGCGGTTACCCGGAGGACGTCGTCGCCGATGTGGCCCACCACGGAGGCCGGTTCGCGGCTTCTGTGCTGGATGGTGACACGGACACCATCGCGGCGGCGATCGACTGGCTGGGCGTGAACTACTACGCGCCGGCGCGGGTGACGCCCCTCGAGGACCTTTCGGTGCACGGCAACTGCCCGCTGCCGGGGTTGCGGGGCGTGGACGTGCTGCCGGCCGTGGGGCCGGTGACGGGGTTCGGGTGGGAGCAGGCGCCCGAGGTGTTCACGTCGCTGCTGGGCTGGATCTCGTCGCGGTCGGGCTTGCCGTTGGTGGTGGCGGAGAACGGTGCGTCCTTTGTGGACAAGGTGGTGTCCGGCCGGGTGCACGACGCGGCCCGGGTGAACTACTTGCTGGAGCACATCCGCGCGGTCCACGAGGCGATTCGGCTGGGTGCGGATGTGCGGGGGTACTTCGCGTGGTCGTTGCTGGACAACTTCGAGTGGGCGATGGGGTACTCGCAACGCTTCGGCCTGGTGCACGTGGACTTCGACACGCAGGTCCGGACGGTCAAGGACTCCGGCCGCTTCCTGGGCCGGGTCGCGAAGGCCAACGCACTGACGGACTAGCCGTGTCGACCCCTGAATCACGCGTGTCGACCTCCTGATCACGCGTGTCGACCCTTCCCGCACGTGAGCGCCGCGGCCGACCGTCGGACGGGTGTGACGGGAAGGTCGACACGCGTGATTGGAGGGTCGACACGCGTGATTTTAGGGTCGACACGGCGTCAGGGGCGGTGGCGGAAGGCGTCGGCGACGCCGGAGCGTGACGGCGTCTCCAGCTTGCCCAGGAGGCGGGTGACGTGGGCCTGGACTGTTCGCCGCGGCAGCGACAGCTCTGCCGCGATGTCCGGGTTCGAGCGGCCCTCCGCGACCAAGGCCGCGATGCGGACCTCGATCGGCGTCAACGACTCCCAGCCGTGGCCCGGCCGGACCGCGGAGAACAACGCCCCGCGCCGGACACCCAGCCGCCGGAGGCGGGTCTCCGCCCGGCGCAGGTCCCAGCGCGCGCCCAGCGTCGTGTAGATCTCCGCCGCCTCCTCGAACGCCGCGTGCGCCGCGTCCAGACGGCCCGCGCGGGCCAGCAGGTCCGCCGCGTCCTCGAGGACCGATGCCAGCTCCGGGCGGCGGCCGACCGCGCGGAAGTGCTCCGCCGTCGCCAGTACCGCCGCCGGGTCCTCCTCGATCAGGCCGCGGCACCACGACACCGCCGCGTGCGCCCGCGCCGGACGTCGCTCCTTCGCCGCCTCCTCCTCGCAGACCTCCAGTGCCCGGCGGGCGCGGACGACGTCGTCCTGCTCCATCGCCAGCCGCACGAACGTCGGGAGCCACTGGTGGCGCAGCATCATCTGCGCGTACGTCGGGTTCAGGATCGGCTCGAGGACGGCCATCGCGCGGGCCCGGTCGCCGCGCTGCTCCGCCGCGAGCGCGTCCGCGACGAGCAGGAAGTCGAAGCTCTCGCGCTCGGCGCCGGTCGCCGGGGCGTACTCCTCCGCCGCGTCGAGGTGGGCCGCCGCCTGGGCCCGGTCGTCGCGGCGGCCCGCGATCAGCGCCGCGACGCCGTGCAGCAGCAACGCCGCCGGGCCGGGCTCGCGCAGGCCGTAGAACGTGATCGCCGGGCCGTCCTCGGTGACCGTGTCGAGCTCGACCAGCGCCTCGTCCCAGCGCCCCTCCCAGTACCGGTGCACCGCGACGGACACCTGCAGCCCCACCGGCATCGAGTGCCGGGCCGCGACGTCGCCCGCCGCGCGCAACGCCGCGTCCGCCTCGGCGAGCCGGTCGAGGTTCTGCAGCGTGAACACGCGGTTGTCGAGCAGGTCGAGGTGCAGGTCGGCCAGCTCGTGCTCGTCGCCGACGGCCTCGATCGCCGCGTCGATGTGCGTCAGCGCGGAGTCGTGCTGGCGGCGCACGGACTCCACCAGCCACAACGACTGCAGCGCGTGCGCGGTCAGGTACCGGTCGCCGCCGGCGAACGACTTGGTCTCGTACGCCGCCTTTTCCGCGGTGTCCAAATCGGACAGATCGCCACGGCGGAAGTTCGCCAGCAGCTGCCGGTGCTTGACCCGCCAGAGCTCCGGCACGGCCGGGTCGTCGGCCGACGCGGCGAGGATCGCGACCGCGCCCTCGGTGTCCCCTCGGCGGTGCTTCAGCGCCGCGAGGACGTGCCGCATCTCCTCGGCGGACTCCGGGTCGGTGGCCACGTCGAGAGCTTGCTGCGCCAGAGACTCCGGGTTGCGTTCCAGCCGGAACAGCACCTTGACCAGCGCCACGAGCAGGACTTCGCGCCGTGGCCCGGCACCCGCGGCCAGTGCTCGTTCGAGCAGTTCGACGGCGATCAGCGGCGCCCGGTTGGACACGGCCGCGTGGTGCGCGGCCAGCCAGTCCAGCACCCATTCGTCCACAGTGGCCGGTGCGGCGACCAGCTGCTCGGCGACGCGCTTGACCGGTGCGCCGATCCCGGCGAGCGCTTCCGCGGCCTGCCGGTGCAGGGCTGCGCGCGTCCCGGCCAGCAGCCGGTCGTACAGGGCCTGGCGCAGCAGGGGATGGCGGAACGCGAGCTGCGTCCCGGTGTCGATGAGGACGTTCGCGGCGACGGCTTCTTCCAGCGGTTCCAGCAGGTCCGACGGCCGCGTGCCGAGCACCGCGGCGATGTCCCCGACGGCGAACTCCATGCCCAGCAGCGCGCCCCAGCGCAGCACTTCCTGCGTGCGGGCGGGGAGGAAGTCGAGCCGCCGGTCGACCGCGGCGACCAGCGACCGCGGCGCTTCGAACTCCGCCGGGTCGTCGACGTCGGCCTCGCCGCCGGAGACCTCGACGGCGCCGGCGCGCAGCAGGACGTCGACCATCTCCTTGACGTACAACGGGTTCCCGGCGCCACGAGCGGCCAGCTCGCGCAGCCCGGGCCCGGGGACGGCGCCGATCTGGTCCTCGATCAGCCGTCCGACGTCTTCGCCGGTCAACGGAGCGAGGTCGAGCACCACGCCGTCGCGCGCCTGGACGCCACGGCGCAGCTGGGCCAGCTCGGCGCGGTCCGGCGCCGGCCGGGTCGCGGCCACCAGGAGCAGCGGCAGCTGCCGGGTCGCCGCGCAGAGGCGGTGCCAGACCAGCACGGACGCCTCGTCCGCCCACTGGAGGTCGTCGACCACCAGTACCTGCGGCGAGCGCGCGCACAGCTCGTCGACCAGGGCCAGGAGCCGGTCGACGGCGCCGAGCACCGGGTCGGCCGGGCCGAGGCCGCGTCGCACCGGGCCCTCACCGGCGAGTTCCTTGGCCACCTTCGCGCGGCGCGGGTCGGCCGAATGCGCGTCGATCGCCAGGCACTCCAGCATCACCTGCAGCGGAAAGCGCGTGCTCAGCTCGTCGGCGGCGGCCCAGAGCCGCTGGAACCCCGGGCCGTCCGGCAGGGTGCTGGTGAGCAGCTCGGACTTGCCGATGCCGGCTTCGCCCTCGATCCACACGGCCCGGCCGCGCCCGGCCCGGACGTCGGCGACGAGCTCCGCGAGCCGGGTCGTCTCGGCTTCCCGGCCGAACAGCCGGTGCCCGGTGACCTCGACCGGCGCCGCGGGCGCGTCGAGGCCCGGATCCTGGGCGAGGATCTGCTGGTGGAGGCGCTGCAGCGCCGGGCCGGGCTCGACGCCGAGCTCCTCGACGAGGGTGGCGCGGGCGTCGCGGAAGACGTCGAGGGCGTCGGCGTGCCGGCCGCTGCGGTAGAGGGCGAGCATGAGCGACTCGCGCAGCGACTCCCGCAGGGGGTGCTCGCCGGCCAGCACGGCCAGCTCCGGCGCGAGGTCGAGGTGCCCGCCGAGGGCCAGCAGCGCCTGGGCCCGCCGGTCGAGGGTGTTCAGCCGCAGCTCGGCGAGGTATTCGCGGTGCCGCTCGGCGAACCCGCCGGGCACGCCGGAGAGCGCTTCCCCCTGCCAGAGCGCGAGGGCGGCGTCGAGCTCGGTGACGGCCGCCCGCGGATCCCCGCGGTCCAGGTGCTGCTGCGCGCGTTCGCGGTGGCGTTCGAAGACGGCGGCGTCGAGCGCGTCTTCGTCGAGCAGCAGCGAGTACCCGGCGGGGTCGGACACGAGGACGCTGGCGGCCGACCAGCGCGACCGGTCGGGTTCGAGCGCCCGCCGCAGCCCCGAGACGTAGGTGTGGACGCTGCCCTCGACGCTCGCGGGCGCGGAGTCGCCCCAGACCCCGGCGATCAGCTCGGCCCGCGGGACCGGGCGGCCGGCGTTGACCGCGAGCACGGCGAAGATCGCGCGCTGACGAGCGGGGCCCAGGCCGATTTCGGCCGCCCCGCGCCAGGCCCGCAGAGGTCCCAGCAAGCCCACTCGCAGACCGGTGTCCGCTTCCCCTCGCATGTCCCTGCCGTTCTTCAGGGGACGAACCCGCCGGGGGCGGGCCCCCAGGACCCCGGCGGACATCTTCGCTGCCGACTACTCCGGCGAGCTTACTGACGTGGCAAGCCCGGACCGGGTTGCCCGGTCCCGGGTGGGTCACGACTTCGGTAGGGGCCTGCGCCGCGCGCCCGGACGAGAGCCGGTCCGGGCCGGCGTCACTCCCCGGCGACCGCCCTGGACCGCACCGCGCCCGCCCGCCGGATCCCGAACGGCTGCATCCGCGTCTCCGCGCGCCGCAGGTCCCAGGTCGCGCCCATCCCCGTGTACGCCGTCAAGGCCACGCGGAACGCCGTCCGCGCGTCATCGAGCCGGCCCGTCTCCGCCAGCAGGATCGCCGCGTCCTCGGTCGCCTTGGCCCGTTTCAGCAACCGGCCCGCCACCCGGTAGTGCGAGACCGCCGTCAGCACCGGTTCCGGATCCCCGGTGACCAGCCCGCGGCAGTGCGCGGCCGCGGCCGCGTGCGCCGGCGGGACCTCGCCCTCCGGGGTCAGCAGGCGCACCGCCTGCCGGGCGAGGTCGGTCTCGCCGAGCCACAGGCTGAGTCGCACCAGGTCGGGCAGCCACTGGTGGCGGGCCGCGGGCGGGTAGTGCTCCTCCAGCAGCGGCAGCAACGCGGCCAGCGCCGCCTCGGGCCGGCCGTCCTGCTCGGCCAGCAGGGCGCGGGCCGCGAGCAGGAAGTCGCCGCCGTCGGGCTCGAGGCCCGGGGGCCACTGCTGCCGGCCCGCCGCGTCGAGGTGCGTGCCGGCCAGGACCCGCTCGCCGCGGTGCCCGGCGATCAGCGCGCCGACGCCGTGCACCAGCAACGCCGAACCGGGGCTGCGCAAGACGTACGACGCCGTTTCCGCGCCGTCGCGGATCACCGCGTCCAGCTCGGCCAGCGCCTTCGGCCACCGGCCCAGCCAGTAGTAGTGCACCGCGCCGGCCAGGTGCATCTCACCCGGTACCGCCCGCGTCGCGGCGATCCGCCGGGCGGCTTCCAAGGGCTCGGTGGCCTCGTCGAGGCTGTCGAGGGTCGGCACGGACAGCGCGGCGTCGTCCAGCGGGTGCAGCCCGGCCGGGGCCAGGGCCGTCTCCTCGCCGAGCCGCTCGAGCGTGGCCAGCAACGACTCGTGGCGCCCACGCCACATCTCCGGGACCTCGGCGTCGTCGAGCGTCCGCTTCAGCTCGGCCGTCGCCTCGGCGAAGTCACCGCGGCGGTAGTAGACGTAGGCCAGGATCCAGCGCATCTCGGCGGCGCGCCTGCTGTCGGACGTCCGCGCGACGACCGACCGCGCCTCCGCCTCGGGCTCGCGGCCGAGCCAGAACAGCAGCCGCGCGAGCGTCGCCGTCAGCGTCTCCCGCGCGTCCGGCGGCAGCGTGCCCTGCGTGACGGCGTGGCGCAGCAGGTCGACGGCGACGCGGGGGGTCTCGGTGGCGACCGCGCCGATGTTGTCCAGCAGCCACGTCGTCACCCACGGGTCGACCTGCGGGGGCGCGGCGGCGAGCTGCTCGGCGACGCGGTCGGCGGGGGCGCGCGCGGCGGCGAACGCCTCGGCCAGCTGCCGGTGCAGCGCCACCCGCATCGCCGCGGGAGTCTTTTCGTAGAGCACCCGGCGCAGCAGCGAATGCCGGAACGTCAGCCGGTCGCCCGATTCGACGAGCACGCCGGACGCGATGGCCTCGTCCACCGCGCCGACCAGCGCCGTCGGCGGCCGCTCGGTCGCGATCGCGATGTCCGACAGGGAGAACTCGCGGCCCAGCAGCGCGGCCCAGCGCAGCGTGTCGCGGGTGCCGCTGGAGAGGAAGCTCAGGTACAGCGTGATCCGCGACGCCAGCGGCGCCGGGATGGTCCGGAACGAGTTGCCGTCCAGGTGCGCGTGGACGCCGTCGAGCACGATCATCGACTGCGCCAGCAGCGTTTCGACGATTTCCCTGACGTAGCGCGGGTTTCCGGAGCCGTAGGACACCAGCGCCCGCAGCCCGGGCCCGGGTGGCGCGCCCGCCAGCTCGGCGGCCAGCTCGAGCGTCTCCGCCTCGGCCAGCGGCGGCAGCGCGAGCACGGATGTGACATCGTTGTCGAGTTCGGCTCGCAGCTCGTCGAGCGCGGCCGGTCGTGGCACCGGCCGGCACGCGCCGACCAGCAGCAGCGGCAGCTCCCGCGCCTCCCGGCTCAGGTACCGCCAGACGCGCAACGTGGTGTCGTCGGCCCACTGCAGGTCGTCGACCGCGAGCACCAGCGGCGCCTCCGCGCACAGCTCGCGGACCAGCCCCAGCAGGCTGTCGACCGGGTCCTCGCCGGTCCGCTCGGCGAGCCGGGCGGCCAGGTTCGCGCGGCGCTCGTCGGTGGCCCGCGGGTGCACGCCCAGCGCGTCGAGCAGCGGCCGCAGGGCGAACCGCTGGTCCAGCGCGTCCGCGGCGGCGAAGGCGGGCCGGAAGTCCTGGGTCATGGCGAGCAGCTCGGCCAGCAGCGCCGTCCGGCCGCTGCCCGGTTCGCCTTCGAGCCACAGCGAATGCCCGGTGCCCGCACCGAGCTCGTCGACGGCTTCGCGCAGCCGGGCCAGCTCGGCTTCCCGGCCGACGAAGACGTCGGCGCGGTCCGGCATCGACGTGACGGGCGAGCGCGGCACGCGCACGGTCGGCGGCGGTTTCGGCGCCGGCTTGTCCCGCAGCTCGTCGTGCAGCCGGCGCAGCGCGGGGCCCGGCTCGGTGCCCGAGGACTCGACGAGCCTGTCCCGGACGTCGGCGTAGACGGCGATCGCCTCGGTCCGCCGGTCGGAGCGGGCCAGCGCGCGCATCAACAGGCCGCGCAGCGTCTCGCGGAAGGGGTGCTCGCGGGTCAGCGCGGTCAGCTCGGCGATGAGTTCGGCGTGCCCGCCCGACTCCAGCACGATCTCGGCGCGGCGCTCGATCGTCGCCAGCCGCACCTCGGCCAGCCGGGCGCGCTGGGCGGCGGCGAACGGCCCGGGCAGGCCCGACAGCGGGACGCCGTGCCAGAGGTCGAGGGCTTCGTCGAGGACTTCGCGCGCACCGCGCGGGTCGCCGGCCGACTGCTTGCGCTGGGCCAGTTCGCGCAGGGACTCGAACCGGTGGACGTCGATCGCGCCGGCGTCCAGGCGCAGCGAGTAGCCGGACCCGATCGACGCGAGCAGCTGCGGGCCCTCGCCCTTGGCGCGGCCGGGTTCGAGCGCGCGGCGCAGGCCGGAGACGTAGGTGTAGATGGAGCCCTGGGCGCTCTGCGGCGGCGCCTCGCCCCAGACGGCGTCGATCAGCTCCTCGCGCGAAACCGTGCGGTTCGGGTTCATCGCCAGTACGGCGAGAACCGTCCGACGGTGCGCGGAGCCGAGGTCGAGCTCCGTTTCGCCCTGCCACGCCTTGACCGGGCCGAGCATTTGGAGTCTCGGTGCGGAGCCGTCCGCAGCCGACATCGGTCTCCCTTCGTGCGCTGACGAACCGTCACGCGCCGGATGCCTGACGTGAGCATACGCGGCCACCGTGAACCGCCAGGCAAGGATGGCGGACATTCGGGCAACGGCGGACGAGCGGGGTTCCGCATGGCCGCGGCGTGCGCGACCCTCGGTCCGCCGAGACCTCGAGGAGGCCCCGAAATGGCCGCAGCCGAGCCGACGGAGGACATGAAGCGCGCCGCCGTCCGCATCGCGTACGCCATCGAAGCGGCGGGTGCGCACCTGCGTGATGTCAACAGCGAGATGGCGACGGCCCAGGCGTCGTGGCGCGGCGAGGCGTCGGTGCGGTTCGGCCAGGCGATGAGTGACTGGGAGCAGGAGTTCGACGTGATCCACTCGCGGCTGGTCCGGCTGTTCGAGCTGACGGGCGGCGGCGTGCCGAGGCAGCGGCGGTCATGACCCGCCGCGAGCTCGAGTTCGGCTTCGCCGACCTGGTGCTGGACCGGATGGGGGCGATCACCGGCGAGCTGGGCGACCTGCTCGCCGAGCTGGAGTCCACTGTGGAGCCGGAGCTGGCCGGCTGGACCGCCGAGGCGCGCGAGGAGTACCTGCGCGCGAAGCGCGACTGGGGCCGGGCGGCCGAGCGGATGCCGGGATGCCTGGAGCGGGCGCGGGAGGCGGTCGGGGAGCTGGCCCGCGGCGGCCGGTGACGTCTTCACGCGCGTGAAGACGGAATAGGGAAGGCGTGAAGACCGGCCGTCCACACTGCTGCCATGAAGCCCGTCGAAGTGACCGTCCTCGCCTCGGACCCGATCACGCACGCCGGCGCGGTGACCCTGCTGGAGAGCCATCCGGACGTCCGGATCACCGATCTGGTGCCCGACGTGCTGCTGGTGATGGAGGAGCACGTCACCGAGGCGGTGCTGGGCGAGATCCGGGCGGCGAAGGCGTCGCACGTCGTGCTGGTGGTCGAGCACTTCCGCGAGAGCGACCTGATGTCGGTGCTGGAGAGCGGCGTGGTGGCGATCCTGCCGCGCCGTGAGACGGGTGGCGCCGAGCTGGTGACGGCGGTGCTCGCCGCGGGCGACGGCACGGCGAACCTGCCGCCGCGGCTGCAGGGAGCGCTCCTTTCGCAGGTCCAGCGGATGCGCAAGGACGTCCTGGAGCCGAACGGGCTCACGCTCTCGGGGCTCGCCGCGCGCGAGTGCGACGTGCTGCGGCTGGTCGCCGAGGGCTTCGGGACCGAGGAGATCGCCGCGAAGCTGTGCTACTCGGAGCGGACCGTGAAGAACGTCCTCTACGGCCTGATGACGCGCTGCGGCCTCAACAACCGCGCCCACGCCGTCGCCTACGCGCTGCGAGCGGGCGCGATCTGAGACGTTTTCTTTGCCACTGTCACCTTTTCGTGGGCTAGGGTCGCGATCATGGTGTCGACCGCAGCAGAGATCGCGGCTTCCGTCCGCGCCGGGGAGCTCGACCCGGTCCAGGTGACGAAGGAAGCCCTCGACCGGATCGCCGCGGCGGACGGCGTCGTCGGCGCGTTCCGCCGGGTGCGCGCGGAGGAGGCGCTCGCGGAGGCCGCCGCGGTGGCCGCGCGGCCCGATCTCGCTTCGTTGCCGCTGGCCGGGGTGCCGGTCGCGGTCAAGGACGTCACGGAGATCGCGGGCGAGTACGCGTCGCACGGTTCGCTGGCCGGGCCGTCTTCGCCCGCCGAGGAAGACGGCGTGATCGCGGCGCGGCTGCGGGCGGCCGGCGCGGTGCTGGTCGGGCTGACGCGGGTGCCGGAACTGTGCGTCTGGCCGATGAGCGACACCCCGGACGGCATCGCCCGCAACCCCTGGGACCCGACGTACGCCTCGGGCGGCTCGTCGGGCGGCAGCGCGGCGGCGGTCGCGGCCGGGCTGGTCCCGCTGGCGCACGGCACCGACGGCATGGGCTCGGTCCGGCTGCCGGCGGCGATGTGCGGGCTGGTCGGGCTGAAGCCGGGCGCGGGCGTGCTGTCGGAGGGCGGCTGGTTCGGCATGTCGGTGCACGGCCCGCTGGCCACGACGGTCGCCGACGCGGCGCTGCTGGTCTCGGTGCTGGCGTCGGATCCTTCGCTGGCCGTGGTATCGCCGCCGCCGGCTTCGCGGATCGGGATGTCGACGACGGTGCCGCTGCTGCGCACGCCGGTGCCCCGCGAGCTGGTGGCGGCGGTTTCGCGGGCGGCCGAGCTGCTGACGTCGGCCGGTCACGCGGTTTCCCCGGCGGCACCGCGCTACCCGGCGATGATGGTCCTGGGCATGACGGCCCGCTGGTGCGCGGGCCCGGCCGAGCAGGCTCGCGACTTCGACTTCGGGCGGTTCCAGCGGCGCACGCGTACCCACGTGCGGGTGGGCCGGCTGATCGAGCGAGCCGGCCTGATCCGCTCGCGCACGCGTGACCGGTGGATCGCGCGGGCCACGGAGTACTTCGAGTCCCACGACGTCCTGATGACGCCGACGTTGTCGCACTGGCCGGTGAAGGCGGGCCGCTGGCACGAGAAGCGCTGGCTGACGAACGTCCTGCCGTCGACGCGCCTGGCCGGGTTCACGGGCCAGTGGAACCTGGCGGGCTACCCGGCGATCACGGTCCCGGTGGGCCGCTCGGTCAGGTCGGGGCTGCCGACGTCGGTCCAGCTGGTGGCGAAACCGGGCGGCGAGTCATTGCTGCTGGGCTTGGCGGCCCAGCTGGAGGCCGCGAACCCCTGGCCCAGGACGGCCCGCGGCTGACGTTGTCCACAACGACCGCACCCTGGGGACAACTCGGCTCCCGGACCCCGCGGACCGCCGGAACGGTCAGCGCCCGCCGGTAGCGTGGAAAACGGGGGCTGCTCAGCCCCGGAACGCGACGAAGGCCGCCCCGAAACCTCAGGGCGGCCTTCGTGCCGAACCTCAGGAACCCGGCTTGCTCGCCGTCGGTGACAGCGGCTTCACGCCGTTCCCGTTGCCGTTCGCCGGCTTGGTCGCCGGGCCGTGCTGCCTCGGGGCGCTGGCCGGCTTCGCGGCCTGAGCGGGCTTCGGCGCAGCGGCCTTCACCGCCGGCTTCGCCGCGGCCGGGATCGACGGCTGGACCACCGGCACCACCGGGGCCGACGGCGTGGTCGCGGACTCGGGGGAGTCGCCGCCCACCAGCTTGGACGCCTGGGGGATCACCGCTTCCTCCGGCAGTGTCGCCAGCTGGGTCTCGCTGCGGTTGAGGATGTCCTCCGCCGCCGCCAGACTCTTGCGGGCCTGCTCGCGGATCTCCGCCAGCCGCTCGACCTTGCGGTTCGCCGCCGTCGTGCGCTGGGCCGCCTGGGTCGTCGCCTCGTCGAGCCGGCGGCGGGCCTCCGCCGTGGCCTCGTCGAGCCGCCGCTTGGCCTCCGCCGTCGCCTCCGCGAGCCGGCGCTCGGCCTGGTTCTTGCTCGCCGTGCGCTGGTCGGCGACGTGCTTCTCCAGCGCCGCCTTCTGGGCCGCGAGGGACGCCTCGAACTCGCGCTCGAGCTTCCGCCGCTTCCGCTCGGCTTCGTTGTCCAGCAGCTCGCGCCGCTGGGCCGCCTCGACGGTCAGCCGCTGCACCTCCGCGCGCGTCTCGGCGAGCGCGTTCTCGTGCTCCGAGTGCAGCAGGTCGGCCTGCTTGTCCAGCTCCGCGACGAGCTTCGTGTACCGCTCACGCAGCTTCGTCGACGCCTCGGTCGAGCCCGCCCACGTCTTCTCCGCGGCGGCCTCGGCGCGCTTGATGATCTCGTCCGCGCGGGCCTGCGCGAGCGTGACCGTCCGCTGCATCCGCTCGTCGAGGTCCTCGAGCCGCTCCGGCGGCTTCTTCAGCTCCTCGACGCGCGCTTCCAGCGAAGCCATCTGCGCGCGGATCGACTCGGCTTCGCGGGTCGCGGCGGCGGCCTGCGCCACGGCGGCGTCGCGGTCGCTGAGCACCCGGCGCAGCTGGGCCTCGACGTGGTCGAGGTACTGGCGGACCTCGTTGCGGTCGAAGCCGTGCCAGGCCTGCGTGTATTCACGACGAAGGGGGAGGAGGCCGTTGAGGGCGGTTGCGGCGGGGTCGCGCTCAGGAACCATGCGCCCGACCGTACCCGGGCACCGTCCGCTTACGCCGGTCGGCTTAACAAATCACCAACACGTGTCGCGGGCCGGGCGGCGCGTCGCCGGAATGGCCGTACCCGGAAAACGCTGCGTCACCAATGGAAGCCGCGCGAAAGCCGGGCGAGAGCCATCGCCGCGCGCGAGAGGTGTTTCTCGCCACGCCCGATCTTGAGCCCGCCCGAACCGCCCGCCGCGGTCGAATCCGGGAAAATCCGGAAACCCTGGTACGCGACGGCGTCGGTGAGGCCCGGCGTGAGCGTGTACGCCAGCCCGATCGCCTGCCCGGCCGGCGTCCCGATGTGCTTGGGCCGGTCGACGAGCGCCTTCATCACCATGTCCGCGGCCTGCTCCGGCGACTTCGTCGGGAACGCGTCGTAGATCTTCGTCGGGCGGATCATCGGCGTGCGCACGAGCGGCATGTGGATGGTGGTGAACGTGATCCCGTCGCCGTGCGTCTCGGTCGCCGCGATCCGCGAGAAGTAGTCCAGCGCCGCCTTCGACGCCGCGTACGCCGAGAAGCGCGGCGCGATGCCCTGGACGCCGATCGACGACACGTTCACGATGTGCCCGAACTTCCGCTCCGACATGTGCGGCAGCACCGCGAGGATCAGCCGGACCGCGCCGAAGTAGTTGATCGCCATCGCGCGCTCGTAGTCGTGCATCCGGTCGTACGACAGCCGGATCGACCGGCGGATCGACCGGCCGGCGTTGTTGACCAGCATGTCGATCCGGCCGTGCTCGGCCAGCATCGCGTCGACGGCCTTGTGCACCGAGTCCTCGTCGGTGAGGTCGGCCGGGTACACCGACGCCGTGCCGCCGGCGGCGACGATCTCGTCGCGGACCTCCTCCAGCTCGTGCTGGCGGCGCGCGACGAGCAGCGGGACGCCACCCGCGGCGGCCACCTTCAACGCCGTCGCCCGGCCGATGCCCGAGGACGCGCCGGTGATGATCACGCGGCGGCCGTCCAGCTCGCCGCGCGGCCCGTGCTTGCGCGCGCGGAACGGGTCGAGGTGCTCGCGCCAGTAGCGCCACAGCGTCGGCGCGTATTCCTCCAGCCGGGGGACCTCGACGTTGCCGGCGAGCGCCTTGCGCGTTTCGGCCGAGGAGAACACCGACGGGAACGCCATGGTCTCCAGCAGCACCGGCGGGATGCCGAACCGCTCCATCACGGCGTCGCGGGCGATGGTGACGCCGGGGATGTGCTCGGTCAGCTTGACCAGCCCGACGATCCGCTTCGAGAGCCCCTCGCCGAGCTGCACGGTGATCGTCGGCGCGCCCGCGGCCTTCGCGAAGGCGTTGTAGACGGAGACGACCGGCTGCGGCTCGGGGTTGACCAGGTGGAAGGCGTGGCCGTCCAGCCCGGGCTTGACGACCAGCTCCAGCAGCGCCTTGGCGACGTAGTCGACCGGCACGATGTTGGTGTCGCCGAGGTCCGGGCCGACGAGCGGCAGGACGTCCGGCAGCCCGGCGAGCCGGTTGATCGCGGGGAAGAGGTAGTACGGGCCGTCGATCTTGTCCATCTCGCCGGTCTCGGAGTGCCCGACGACGACCGCGGGCCGGTACACCCGCCACGGCACCTGGTCCTGCTCGCGGACGATCTTCTCGGCCTCGAACTTGGTCCGGTGGTACGGCGTGACCAGCCGCTGCCCGGCGTCGAACATCTCCTCGGTGAAGACGCCTTCGTGGTCGCCCGCGACGGCCACCGAAGACACGTGGTGCAGGCAGCCGGCGCGCAGGTCCGCGGCGAGGCCGACGACCTCGCGCGTGCCGTCCACGTTGGCCTTGATGCTTTCTTCGTCGTCGGCGGTGAGGTCGTAGAGCGCGGCCAGGTGCACGACGTGGTCGACGCTGCCGCGCAGCGCGTCGCGGTCCGTTTCGGACACGCCGAGCAGCGGCTCGCCGAGATCGCCGGTGACCAGCGTGACGCGGTCGGAGTGCGGCCACTGGTCGACCAGCGCGGCCAGCTTCGCCTTCGACGACGCGCGCACGAGCAGCGCGACGCGGTCCTCGTCGGGACGGGAGAGCAGCAGCCGGGTGAACTGGCGCCCGATCAGTCCGGTCGCCCCGGTCACCAAGAACGTCGCCATCGTCTCCACACCTCTCACCGCCGTCGCCTGACCCTGGGCATTCTGCTGCATGGCGACGTCACTGACCACCGTGCCGAAACGTGATGTTACCCACGAGTAACTTATGCGGGGTCCGCGATGACGACGCGGTTCTCCTCGTAGCCGTCCGAACCGCCCACCCAGCGGCCGCCGCACGTCACCAGCACCACGCGGTGCGGGCCGGACTGGCCGAACAGGTCGTCGGCCCGCGCGGGCAGGTCGTCCTTGTGCACGGTGACCAGCTGGGAGACGCGGTACCGCCAGGTCTTGCCCGCACTGTCCACAATGGTCACCACGCCGCCGATCCCCGCGTTCCAGAGCTCGGCGAACGGCCCGGTGGCGCCCCGCCAGTTCACGTGCCCGGCGAAGACGCTCGCCCCGCCGGCGGCGTCGAGCCCGGCGCCCCACCAGGTCGCCTGGCCGAGGTCGTCCGGGATGGGCAGCTCACCGCCGGGGCCGAGGTCCTTGCGCACGAGCGCGGCGGTGCCCCCGGCGGGCAGCCGGACGGTGCCGGGCTTTTGCGGAGGCGGAGCCGGCGGCGGTTTCGCCGTCTCGGCGGCCGGCGCGGCGGGCGCGGCACTCGTGGTCGCCGGCGGCGGCGCGGGTGTCGAGGGGCGGGCCGCCGGAGCGGCAGCGCCCGCGGCGGGCAGCGCGGTCCCGCCCACGACGGCGACCGGCGGCGAGGTGACGACGGTGGAGCCGAACTGGACGGCGAGCACCGTGGCCGCCCCGAGCGCGAAGCCGGCGACCATGCGGCCCCGCTTCGGCTTCGGCCGCGCCCACGGGTCAGCGCGGCCGCTCGCCGGGACCCGTCCGGGTCCGGTCCAGCCGCCGGTGCCGCCTGCGCTGTCGGCTGTCGTCGCGCGGCTGCCGTCGCCCGCTCGCGGGTTGCTTGCTTGCCAGTGGGCGCCGGGCTGGGCGCTGTCGGTTCGCCAGTCGGCGCCGGGCTGGGCGCTGTCGGCTTGCCAGTCGGCGCCGGGTTCCCTGCCGTCGGCTCGCCAGTCGGCACCGGGCTGGGCCTCCTCGGCGCGCCCCACCCCCCGATGCCACTCGTCGATGAACCAGCTCTCGCCCTGCCAGTCTTCGCTCGCCATCCCGGACTACCTGCGCGAAGCCCGCCGCGCGGCGAAGCCGGCCAGTCCGGCGCCCAGCAGCACCAGCAGGCCGAGCCCGGCCAGGCCCGGCGTGGAGTAGCTCGTCTCGACCACGCCCCGCGCCCGCACGACCGGCGCGTCGCCGGCCGGGATCGCGCGCGGCACCTCGTTCGGCTTGTTCACCACCGTCAGCGCGAGCGTCTCGCCCGGCTTCACCGTGCCGCACGCCGATGGCGGGTTCTTCGGGTCGTACGCGTTCGTGTACCCCGGCGGCGGCCCGGCCTCCACGACGCAGATCTCCTGCGGCGCGCGGAGGTTCTCGACCGTCACACCGCCGGTCGTGCCGTCGGTGGTGACGACCGCGGGCTTGCCGTCGGCGCCGGTGAGCGGCTTGCCGTCCTGGCCGAGCGCGGCCGTCGCCTTGTCCTTGCCGGTGATCCGCAGGACCGCGCCGCCGACGCCCTTGCCCGTCGTCGCGTCGGTCTTCGTCACCTTCACCTGGCCCGGCTTCGCCACGCTGACCACACCCTGCGCGGTCAGCTCCTTCTCGCCGCCGGTGGAGACGACGCGCTGCTTCGCGGTGTCGACCGGCGCCCGCACGTACGGCCGGTCGGCCGGCGCGGCCAGCGACGCGACGAGCTTCGGCCGCTCACCCGTCGGGGTCAGCTTCACCTGGACGGTGCCGTCGGCGCCGGTCTTGAGCGTGACGTCCTTCGCGGCGGCCTGCGGACTCGAGTTCCCCGCGGTGGCGGGCGGGTCCTCGCCGGCCGTCGCGGCGGTGGCCGTCAGCTTCACCGGGACGTCCGGGACGCCCTTGCCCTTCGCGTTCTTGACGGTGACCGTCCAGGCGGCGGGTTCGCCGAGGTGCTGCTCGCCTTCGGGGGTGGTCACCGACGCCGTCCACGGGCCGCGGCCGGCTTCCGCCTCGGTCCGCAGCTTTTCGACGGCGGCCTGGGCGCCCGCGGGCAGGCGCGTCAGGTGGTACGGCGCGTCGTAGCCGAGCTTCGCGGCGGGCAGCGACGGGTCGAGGTCCGCGGGCGTGCGCGGCGCCGACGTCCAGGAGTGCAGCAGGTGGGCCAGCGCCGCGGCCTCGTCCGGGTCCTTCGTGCCGCCGTAGCGCAGCAGCAGGTAGGAGATGTCCGCCGCCTGGCCGGACGGCAGCTTCGTGCCCCACTTCGTGAGCAGCTCGTCGCCCGGCTTGTACTTCTCGTCGGTGTCCGGCGCCTTCAGCTGGAAGCTCACGCAGAACACCTGCTGACCGCCGACGACGTAGGACCCCAGCCAGTTGCGGGACCCGGTGCCGTCCTGGCCGGGCTCGACCGCGTGGCCGATGCCTTCCCGGCTCGCGGCGGACGCGGCGGGGGCGCCGGCGGTGATGGAGAGCGCGCCGAGCAGGGTCGCGGCGACCAGGCCGGTGAGCGCGCGGCGGCCCGCGCGCGGGCGTGTTGACCACCTCATGGTGTGCAGGCTCCTTGTTCGGGACGCGCGGCGACGGCGAATGCGTCTCCGCAGGTCACACGATTGATCAACTCCCCGACGCGCGTTCGGTGAACAACCGGGCACGCGAAGTGAGCGTCGCGCCGAGAGGGCCGGACTGTCTACCGCCCTTCGGGTGGCGGCGGTCGAGCGGTCGTGATCTCGGTCGCATACGGTGTCTGCCGTGGCCACGGGCCTGCCGTCGAGTAAAGTCGTCTTTACTCGACGGGAACCGCACGTACCCGGCGGTCGTTGAACCCGATGCAGCGTCGATCCACGAAGCAGCAGATCCAGGAGGATCAGGTGCGTTCCAGTAGCAACCCGGCGTTCCGCAACCTGCCCCACGGCGGAACCCAGACTCAAGGGCAGTACGGGCCCCCGGTGGGCTTCAACCAGACTCAGGGCGGCGTGCCCGGGTACGGACCCGGGCAGGTCACCTCCGGCGACGACGACCGCCCGATGACCGTCGACGACGTCGTCGTCAAGACCGGCATGAGCCTCGGCGTCGCGCTGCTCGTCGGGGTCGTCACCGCGATCTGGGCCCAGAACCAGCTGGCCGAGACCGGCCGGCTCTCCGGTGCTCTCATCGGCGCGATGATCGGCGGCCTGATCGTCGGGCTCGTCATCTCGCTGGTGATCATCTTCAAGCAGAAGCCGAGCGGCCCGCTGACGCTGGCGTACTCGGCCGCCGAAGGCCTCTTCCTCGGCGCGTTGAGTGGCGTGTTCGAGGCGATCTACCCGGGCATCGCGCTGCAGGCGATCATCGGCACCGTCGGTGTCTTCATCGGCATGCTGGTGGTCTACAAGACCGGCGCGGTCAAGGTGACGCCGAAGCTCACCAAGTGGATCGTCGGGGCCGTCGTCGGCGTCGCGGTCCTGATGCTGTTCAACCTGATCAGCTCGTTCGCCTTCGGGTTCAACCCGCTGCGCGACGGCAGCCCGCTCGCCATCGCCTTCAGCATCCTGTGCATCGGCATCGCGGCGTTCAGCTTCCTGCTCGACTTCGACCAGGCCGACCGGATGATCCGCGAGGGCATGCCGTCGAAGTGGGCCTGGTACACGGCGTTCGGCCTGATGACGACGCTCGTCTGGCTGTACCTGGAGATCCTGCGGCTGCTGTCCTACCTCCGCGATTGACCTGGCTCACCGTTTCCGGCTGATTACTCAGTGAAGGCGCTCCGTAACCAACGGGGCGCCTTTTCTGTGGGTAATTCGTGCATATGGGGACCCCGGTGCGGAGTGTGCTCACCCTCCGTGTTGGATATGCCGGTCGGTTCTCAATTTCACATGTGTGAGGTTCACAGTGAGCGTTCCCCCTCCGGCCCCCGGGGGCCAGCAGCCGGTGGGTCAGCCCGATCCCTATGGGCCGCCTCCCGGCGGTCAGCCGCAGCAGCAGTACGGCCAGCCGGGCCAGTACGGCACCCCGCCCGGCACTCCGCCGCAGGGCATGCCCGGCCAGTACGGCCCGCCGCCCGGACAGCCCGGCTTCCCGCCCGCGCCGCCGGTTCCGCCGAAGAAGTCGAAGGCGCTGTGGATCCGCCTCGGCATCGTCGCGCTCATCGTGATCGTCGGTGGCATCGTGGCGGTCGTCAAGTTCACGAGCGCGCCGGAAAACGCCGCGGTGGGCGAATGCCTGAGCGTCGCCGAGTTCACCGAGATCACCAGCAAGAACATGCCGGAAAAGGTCGCGTGCAGCGATCAGTCGGCGAACGTGCTGGTCGCGGCGAAGCAGAACGGCACGGGCGCCCAGTGCCCGGGCGACGGCTACATCGAGCTCACCGTCGACCGCCCGGCGAGCACCATGTGCATGATCCCGAACGTCAAGCAGGGCGAGTGCTTCACGAACTTCCCCGACGGGCCGAAGGCCTTCAGCCGCGTGGCGTGCACCGACCCGTCGGCCTCGGCCGAGTTCGTCAAGGTCGCGGCGGTGAACGACCGGGCCCAGTGCGACGGAACCGACGCCGACGGTGTGCTCGCCTATTCGACCCCGCCCACGACTTTCTGTTTCAAGACGAAGAAGTGACCCGGGCCGGGTGACGCGTGGTCCAGGGAAATCCCGGCGTCGGGGCCGGGATTCCCCTGGATTCGCCGTCGCCGGTGTTCAGGGGGAACTAGAACGAGTAGACGTCACAGACCACCTTCGTGGACACGTCGTCCCACTCGGCCGGGGCCCAGGACACGAAGTACGTGCGGAAGTAGTGGTACGGCGCGGGAATCCCGCTCGGTACGACGTGCTTGTACTCCGAGTGGAACTCCCACTGGAGTGGCGTCTGAACCTGGTTGACCGGGTCGCACTTCGGTGGCGGGATCGCGCCCGGTGGCGGCCGGAAAGCCGCGTCGGCGCCGGCGGCGTCCGAAACGCCGGTGAGCAATGCGAGGGCGCCGGTGGTGGCGGCGATTACCGCCCCGGTGCGCCGAAGGAAAGTCTTCAAGAAACCCCTCATTTCTTGACCCTTTCTCGAATGTGCGCACAAGAATGCGCGCACCTCTCGACCTTATTTCGGCCTGGCAAGGCTGTCAACAACTCTCGTGATCTTGACTCGGGTGGTCTATCACCAACCAGCTCGGCACTCGGATCGAGCTGAAGCCCGCGTCGGCGCCGGCGGCGTCCGATGCCGGCCGACAGCATCCGCCGAGACGCGTTTTGTCGGTGGCCCCCGGTAGCCTCGCGGACGAATCCACGAAACCGGGGGAATTCTCCACATGACTACGCAAAGAACCAGCTCGGCGCCGAACGGTGACGCGCTCGACGCCGGTGTGCTCAAGGTGGCCTCCGTGGTCGTCCTCGGCGCCATCATGGCGATCCTGGACACCACGGTCGTCAACGTCGCGCTGCAGAAGCTGACGATCGAGTTCTCGACTTCGTTCGACGTCATCCAGTGGGTCGCCACGGGCTACCTGCTGGCGCTGGCGACCGTGATCCCGGTCACCGGCTGGGCGTCCGACCGCTTCGGCACCAAGCGCCTCTACATGCTCGCGATCGTGCTGTTCCTGGCCGGCTCGATGCTCGCGGGGGCGGCCTGGAACATCGAAACGCTGATCATCTTCCGCGTCCTGCAGGGCTTCGGCGGCGGCATGCTGATGCCGTGCGGCATGACGATCCTGACCCGCGCGGCCGGCCCGCAGCGGATCGGGCGCGTGATGGCGGTGCTGGGCGTGCCGATGCTGCTCGGCCCGATCGGCGGCCCGATCCTCGGCGGCTGGCTGGTCGACGCGGTCAGCTGGCGCTGGATCTTCTTCATCAACGTGCCGATCGGCATCGTCACGCTGCTGCTGTCGTGGCGGCTGCTGCCGAAGGACGAACCGGAAGCCGCCGGGCGCTTCGACTTCATCGGCATGCTGATGGTTTCGCCGGGGCTGGCGGCGCTGATCTTCGGCGTCTCGAAGATCCCGTCCGCGGGCGGCTTCGGCGCGGTCGAGGTGTGGCTGCCGGTGCTGGCCGGGGTGGTGCTGCTGGTCGCGTTCGTCGTGCGCGCGCTCCGCGTGCCGAACCCGCTGGTGGACCTGCGGCTGTTCAAGAACCGGTCGTTCACGATCGCGATGGTGACGATGTCGCTGTTCTTCGTCGCGTTCCTCGGCGGGATGATGCTGCTGCCGACGTACTTCCTGCTGGTGCGCGGCGAAACGACGTTGCACGCCGGGCTGCTGCTCGCGCCGCAGGGCTTCGGCGCGATGATCATGATGCCGATCACCGGCCGCCTGGCCGACAAGGTGGGCGCGCGCCGGATCGTGCTGCCGGGCATGGTGCTGCTCGTCGGCTCGATGGCGATGCTGACCCAGGTCACGGCGACCACGCCGTACTGGATCCTGCTGTCGGCGCTGTTCGTGATGGGCCTCGGCATGGGCTGCACGATGATGCCGATCACGACGTCGGCCCTGCAGACGCTCCAGCCGAAGGACATGGCCCGGGCCTCGACGGCGACGAACATCGTCCAGCAGACGGCGGGCGCGATCGGTTCGGCGGTGATGGCGACGATCCTGGCGGCCCTGCTGGCGGGCAAGTTCGGCGTCCCGACGGCCCAGGGCCAGCTGGCGGCGACGGCGGCGATCTTCAACCCGGAGACGCACACGGCGGCGACCGGCCTGGCGGCGGACGCGTTCTCGACGACGTTCGTGTGGTCGCTGGTCCTGGTGGTGCTGTGCGTGATCCCGGCGCTGTTCCTGCCGAAGTCCCGCCCGGCCGTGCCGTCGTCCTCGGAAGGGGACGAGGTCACCCCGCCGGTGATGGTCCAATAGCGCCGAAGGCCACCTCGAGTCGCCTCGAGGTGGCCTTCGCGCAGGGCTCAGCAGGTCAGGAGAGGCGTTCGATGATCAGCGCCATGCCCTGGCCGCCGCCCACGCACATCGTCTCCAGGCCGAACTGCTTGTCGTGGTGCTGCAGCGAGTTGATCAGCGTCGACGTGATGCGCGCGCCCGTCATGCCGAACGGGTGGCCCACCGCGATCGCGCCGCCGTTGACGTTCAGGCGGTCGAGGTCGATGCCCAGGTCGCGGTACGACGGGATCACCTGCGCCGCGAACGCCTCGTTGATCTCCACCAGGTCGATGTCGCCGATCGACAGCCCCGCGCGGGACAGCGCCTGCTTGGACGCCTCCACCGGGCCGTAGCCCATGATCTCCGGCGAAAGGCCCGTCACGCCGGTCGACACGATCCGCGCCAGCGGCGTCAGGCCCAGCTCGCGCGCCTTCGTGTCGGACATGATGACCAGCGCCGCCGCGCCGTCGTTGAGCGCGCAGCAGTTGCCCGCCGTCACGCGGCCGTCCGGGCGGAACACCGGCTTGAGGCCGGAGACGCCTTCGAGGGTGACGCCCGCGCGCGGGCCGTCGTCCTTCGAGACGACCGTGCCGTCCGCGAGCGTGACCGGGGTGATGTCCTTGGCCCAGAAGCCGTCGGCGATGGCCTTCTCGGCCAGGTTCTGCGAGCGGACGCCGAACTCGTCCATCTCCTCGCGCGTGACGCCCTTCTGCCGCGCCAGGTTCTCCGCGGTCTGGCCCATCGCGATGTAGACGTCCGGGACGTCCCCCGAGGTGCGCGGGTCGGTCCAGCTGTCGGTGCCGGACTCGGCGGTCGCCGCGGTCCGCTTCTCGGCGTCGGCGAACAGCGGGTTGTGCGTGTCCGGCCACGAGTCCGAGCTGCCCTTGGCGAACCGCGACACGGTCTCGACGCCGGCCGAGATGAAGACGTCGCCCTCGCCGGCCTTGATCGCGTGGAACGCCATCCGGGTGGTCTGCAAGCTGGACGAGCAGTAGCGCGTGATGGTGCAGCCGGGCAGGTGGTCGTAGCCGAGCTCGACGGCGACGGCGCGGCCCATGTTGAACCCGGACTCGCCGCCCGGCAGGCCGCAGCCCAGCATCAGGTCGTCGATGTCGGTGGGGTCGAGCTGCGGCACCTTGGCCAGTGCCGCCTGGATCATCTGCACGGTCAGGTCGTCGGGCCGCATGCTGACCAGCGAGCCCTTCCCGGCGCGGCCGATCGGCGAGCGAGCGGTGGAGACGATGACGGCTTCAGGCATGACGTGACACATCCTCGTATCGCGAGCTAAGCGTGCTAAGCGGTTGCTCACCATACTGCCGCGCCGGGCGCCGCCGGAAAAGCCGAACGCGGTGTGAGCTTCTCCGCCGGCCGGGGGTGACTCGCACGGCCGGACTGCGCGGTTCAGGCGAAAACGCCCGTTCATCACGTCGGCTGACGTCCGCCGCTGGCAAGATCGCCGGCCATGGGGACCGAAGCGCGGGTGCTGCGGACGAGGACGATCCTGCTGTGGGGCGCCGGGCTGCTGGTGGTCACCGCGCTCGCCGCCACCCTGTTGCTGACCCTCCTCGGCGGCGGTCGCCCGGAGGACTCCGCCCGGCTGGACGCCCTCAGGACCGCCGCCAACATCGTCGTCGGCACCGGGGGCGCCGCCGCGTTGCTGCTCGCCGCGCGCCGGCAACGCTCGGCCGAGCTGGACCTCGTGCAGAAAGACCACGACGCCACCGAACGGCGGATCACCGAGATCTACGGCAAGGCCGCCGACCAGCTCGGCAGCGACAAGGCGCCGGTCCGCCTCGCCGGCCTCTACTCCCTCGAACGGCTCGCCGCGGGGTATGCCGAAAACCGGCAGACGATCGTCAACGTCCTCTGCGCCTACCTGCGGATGCCGTTCGCGGCCGGCGATCAAGACCTCGAGGAGCTGCAGGTCCGCAAGACCGCGCAGCGCATCCTCCTGCTGCACCTGCGGCCCGGCCCGCCCGAGGCGCCGAGCGGTGCCTTCTGGCCCGACGTCGACCTCGACTTCTCGGGCGCCGAGCTGGTCGGGCTGAACCTCACGCACTGCGTGATCCGGTCGATCGTCTGCTACGAGACCACGTTCTCCGAACTGACGTCCTTCCGCGGCACCGAATTCCGCACCAAAGCGGATTTCAACAAGGCCAGGTTCACGGACCGCGTCGATTTCCGCGGAACCGTTTTCGGCGGCGAACGCGATTCCTTCAACGGCGCCGTTTTCGCAGGTCCGGCCGATTTCGGCAAGAAGTCCGCCGCGCGGCTCGCGGGTGCGCGGGCTCAACGGGGGTTTCCCCGGACCTGGCCCCAGGATTGGGAAGAACGGCCGCTCGCGGACCAGCCCGACCAGGCGGAATTGACACGAAAGGGTGATCCCGGGCAACCGCCCGCCCGATAGCATCGTGTCCTCAGTGAAGTCGCCGTTCCACGACACGGGAGGTGAACTGGCGATGATGACCGAATGGGCCGCCCGCGGGGCGTCCCCAGTGCTGCGGACGGGCTGCCGCGTGCCGATCGGCGCCGGGCGGACCCTCCGGGACGGCATGACGGCTCAGCGTGCGGCGGCCCTCGGGCCGAATCCGGCGTGGACGGGTTGCTTGGTGGCGGCCTGAGCTCTTCGCCGGGCGGTCCGACCTCGCCACCGCTGCCCGGCATCGCCGACGCGCACCCGGAGGCCCCCGGACCCCGATCCGGCGTGAGGTGGACAACGCCACCGGTGCGCCGTTTAGGCTGGCGGTCGTGGAGTACGCAGAGCACATCGCAGACCTCGTGGGCAACACCCCGCTGGTCAAGCTGAACTCGTTGACCAAGGGGCTCAAGCCGCTCGTGCTGGCCAAGGTCGAGTACCTGAACCCGGGTGGCTCGGTCAAGGACCGCATCGCGCTGCGCATGATCGAGGCCGCCGAAGCTTCGGGCGAGCTGCGCCCCGGCGGCACGATCGTGGAGCCGACGTCCGGCAACACCGGCGTCGGGCTGGCCATGGTCGCGCAGCGCAAGGGCTACCAGTGCGTCTTCGTCTGCCCGGACAAGGTGAGTGAGGACAAGCGCAACGTCCTCAAGGCCTACGGTGCCCGCGTCGTGGTGTGCCCGACCGCGGTGGCGCCCGAGCACCCGGACTCCTACTACAACGTCTCCGACCGCCTGGTCCGCGAGATCGACGGCGCCTGGAAGCCCAACCAGTACGCCAACGCGCAGAACCCGGAGAGCCACTACCTCTCCACCGGCCCCGAGCTGTGGAAGCAGACCGACGGCAAGATCACCCACTTCGTCGCGGGCGTCGGCACCGGCGGCACGATCTCCGGCACCGGCCGCTACCTCAAGGAGGTCAGCGACGGCCGCGTGCGGGTGGTCGGCGCCGACCCGGAGGGCTCGGTCTACTCCGGCGGCAGCGGCCGGCCGTACCTGGTCGAGGGCGTCGGCGAGGACTTCTGGCCGGAGACCTACGACCGCAACGTCGCCGACGAGATCATCCCGGTCTCCGACGCCCACTCGTTCCAGGTCACCCGGCGGCTCGCGCTCGAGGAGGGCCTGCTGGTCGGCGGCTCCTGCGGGATGGCCGTCGCCGCCGCGCTGGAGCTCGCCGAGCGGCTCACCGAGGACGACGTCGTGGTCGTGCTGCTGCCCGACGGCGGCCGCGGCTACCTGACGAAGGTGTTCAACGACACCTGGATGTCCTCCTACGGCTTCCTGCCCCCCGACTCCTCGGGCGCGACGGTCGCCGACGTGCTCACGAAGAAGAGCGGCTCGCTGCCGTCGCTGGTGCACTCGCACCCCAACGAGACGGTCGCCGAGGCCATCGCGATCCTGGCCGAGTTCGACGTCAGCCAGATGCCCGTGGTCAGCGCGGAGCCGCCGGTGATGGCGGCCGAGGTCGTCGGCGCGGTCAACGAGCGCGACCTGCTCGACGCGCTGTTCACCGGCAAGGCGCAGCTGGCCGACCGGCTCGAGCGGCACATGTCCCCGCCGCTGCCGACGATCGGCGGCGGTGAGCAGGTGAGCGCCGCGATGACGGCGCTCGAGGGTGCCGACGGCGCGCTCGTGCTGGTCGACGGCAAGCCGGCCGGGGTCGTCACCCGGCACGACCTCCTGGGCTTCCTCGCCGGCCGCTGAGCAGGAGCTGTGAAAGTCCTTCATCGGCCCACCGGGCCGGGGCGTTACGAGCGCCCCGCCGGGTGATCCGATAGCGTGAGCGCAAATAGAACACTTTCGCGTCCTCGTCAAGGGGGTTCAAGACCCACATGAGTGCACCGCAGCCACCGAACCAGCCGTGGGGTGGCGGCCAGCCACCTCAGGGCCCGCCGAGTGGCGCCCAGCCGCAGCAGGACAACCCGTTCGGCAGCCCGGAACCGACCCAGGTCGTGCAGCCCGCCCAGCCGCAGGGCGGTTCCCCGTTCGGGGAGACGCCCGAACCGACGCAGGTCGTCCAGCCGGGTCACCCGGGTGACGGCGGGGCGGGCGCGACCCAGGCGATGCCGCCGGTCGACGCGAACGCGACGCAGTGGGTGAACCCGGCGGGTGGCGGCGACGCCCCGGTCGCGGACTCCACGCAGCTGGTCCCGCCGGGCTCCCAGCCGCCGGCGATCCCGTACACCCCGCCGCCGAGCGCGGCCGACAACCCGGCCGCGGCGTTCGGCCAGCAGCCGGGCGGCTACGGCCAGCAGGGCGGTTTCGGTCAGCCGGGGCAGCCCGGTCAGCCGGGCGGGTTCGGCCAGCAGCCGGGCTACGGCCAGCCGGGCCAGCAGCCCGGTCAGCCGCAGCAGGGCTTCGGCGGTCCCGGGTTCGGCGGACCGCAGCAGCCCGGTTTCGGCGGTCAGCCGCCGCAGTTCGGCGGCCCGTCCGCCGGGGGCAACGGCCTGTTCGGCTACATCGCCGGTGGCGTGGTGGCCCTGCTGGGCCTGATCGCGCTGATCATCGCGTTCAGCTACATGGGCGACGCGAGCGACTACTCGAAGATCTTCGACCTCGCTCCGGACCAGGCGGCCATCGACAAGGTGCTCGACGCGGCCGGGATCATCGGCCCGGGCCTCGTCTGGTTCTACGTGGTCATGATCCTGCTGGGCGCGCTGATCTCCCTCGCCGGCGGCGTCGGGCTGGCGCTCGTGGGCAAGCTGGGCGGGATCAAGAAGTTCGTCCCGATCGCGATCGTCGCGGGTGGTGCGCTCCTCACGATCTTCGCGCTGCTGCTCAAGATCGGGATGACGCCGAACGCCGAGACGCTCTCGCAGGCCTCCGCGTCCGAGCGGGACACCTTCGGTCTCGGCCTGCCGCCGCTGATCCTCGGCGTGCTCATCCTCATCGTGGGTGTGCTCGGGTTCATCCCGGCGACGCAGCAGTTCGTCGGCCTCGGTGACGGCGGTGCCACGCCGGGCGGGCCGCAGGGCTTCGGCGGACCGCCGCAGGGCGGCTTCGGTGCCCCGCAGCAGCAGGGCGGGTTCGGCCAGCCGGGTCAGCCCGGTCAGCCGGGCGGGTTCGGTCAGCCTGGTCAGCCGGGCGGCTACGGCCAGCCGGGACCGGGTTACGGCCAGCCCCCGGGCTACGGCCAGCCGGGCGGGCCCAACCCGTCCAGCGGCGGGTTCCCGCAGCCGTCGAGCGGGGGCTTCCCGCAGCCTGGCCAGCCGGGCCAGCAGCCGGGCGGCTACGGCCAGCCGGGTCAGCACCAGGGCTACCCGCAGCAGCCGGGTCAGCCGCCGCAGGGCTGGGGCCAGCCCCCTGGCCAGCAGGGACCGCCGAGCGGCGGGTTCGGCCAGCCCGGCCAGCCGCCGCAGCAGCAGTGGTGAACTAGGACCGCATTCGTGCCCCGGAGCCCATTCGGCTCCGGGGCACGCTGCATTGAGCACCCGGTACTTAATTGTCCGAAAAGGACAATTGCGCGCTATCGCGGGTCATCCGGATCGCGTGACAGCATTTCTGCCGCTAGCGCAGGAAAATGATCTTGGGTTCCGCCGTCCGGCCCAATTCCGTTCTCTTTCGGAGTCACTTCCCCCTTTCCCGACTAGGGTGAACGTCGTAGTCCTGCGTTCTGCTGATGGGGGAGTCGTGACCGGTCAACGCGGATATCCGGTGGCCCATTCACATTCGCATTCGTATTCATCGGCTCGGCCGTCCGGAGTAACGGCGATCCTCGCCGGCCTGCTCGGGCTCGCGGCCGCCGTCGCCGCCGGTTATGTGCCGGTCAAGATCTTCCTCGACATGCCCGCCGAATTCAGCCTCGGCGCCCTGCCGGGCTGGGTGCTCGTGGACCTCGCCGCCTACCTCGGAGCCGGGCTCGTGCTCCTGCTGGGCGCGCTGACGACGCTGTTCCGCGCGACGGCGGGCGCGATCCTGCTCGGCCTGGGCGCTCTGCTGGCGATCGGGGCGCTGCTGATGGAGCCGCTGTCGGTGGGTGTCCCGCTGGCCCGGTTCGCGGACGCGATGTTCACCCACGGCGGGTTCGCGATGGTGGACCGGGTGGGCTTGGCCGCCCTGGCGGTGCTGGTGCTGATCCTGGCGCTCCTGCCGCCGACCTTCCGCTACCTGCGTTACCGCGCGCCGGCGATGCCGCTGTGGGCGGGCCAGGAGGCTTACTCGTCCCGGAGCTGGTGACCCACGCCGGTCACGCGTGGTGATCGGCCGTATCCTCGGCTGCCGTGACCCGAACCGAAGGCCGGACGGCACTCGCCGCCGCGGCGCTCGCCCTGCTCGGCGGGCTGCTCTACCTGGCCGGGCTCGTCCTGGACGTCGTCGCGCTCGTCCGGTTCCCCGGTGACGCCGGCCGGGTGGCCGTGCACGCCGCGGTGAACGCCGTGCTGGCCTCGACGCTGCTGCCCGGCGGCGTCCTGCTGTCGCGCCGGCAGCCCGCCGGCCGGATCGGCTGCATCGCCGGCAGCTCGGCGGCGTTGCTCGCGACACTGACGTCGGCGGGCCTCGCGGCCGCCGGGCTCACCTTCGCCGACCTCGGCGGTCCCGGTGACCTGGCGATGGGCGGGCTGACCGCGCTGGCTCTCGTGGCGCCGCCGGCCGTGGTCACGCTGCTGCTCGCGGTGTCCGCGCCCACCGCGCGGTGGTGCGCTACTGAGATCCGTCCCACCTGACGGGAATGTCGGAGCCCCGCCGTACGCTGACCCCATGGTGGACGACTACTCCGTACTGGGATTCGAGACTCGCGCGATCCACGCCGGTCAGAAGCCAGACCCCCGCACCGGCGCTGTGATCGTGCCGATCTACCAGACTTCGACCTACGCGCAGGACGGCGTGGGCGGCACCCGCGAGGGCGACTACGAGTACTCGCGCACCGCGAACCCGACTCGCTCGGCGCTGGAAGAGGCGCTGGCCTCGCTGGAAGGCGGCCGGCACGCGCTGGCCTACGCGTCCGGCATGGCGGCGTCCGACGTGGTGCTGCGCAGTACCCTGCGCCCCGGTGACCACCTCGTGCTCGGCAACGACGCGTACGGCGGCACGTTCCGCCTGATCGACAAGGTGCTCAGCCTGTGGGGCGTCGAGCACACCGTCGCCGACCTGGCGAACCTCGACGAGGTGCGCGCGGCGATCCGGCCCGAGACGAAGCTGATCTGGTGCGAGTCGCCGACCAACCCGATGCTCGGCATCGCCGACATCGCCGCGCTGGCGGGCGTCGCGCACGACGCCGGTGCCCGGCTGGTGGTCGACAACACCTTCGCGACGCCGTACCTGCAGAACCCGCTCTCGCTGGGCGCGGACATCGTGCTGCACTCGACGACGAAGTACCTCGGCGGCCACTCCGACGTGGTCGGTGGCGCGGTCATCACGAACGAGGATGAGCTGCGCGAGCAGCTGTTCTACCTGCGCAACGCCGCCGGCGCGGTACCCGGCCCGTTCGACGCGTGGCTCACGCTGCGCGGCATCAAGACGCTCGCCCTGCGCATGGAGCGGCACAGCGACAACGCCGAGCTGATCGTGCAGGCGCTGGTCAAGCACCCGAAGGTCGCGAAGGTCTACTACCCCGGCCTGCCGGAGCACCCGGGCCACGAGACGGCGGCCAAGCAGATGCGCCGCTTCGGTGGGATGGTGTCGTTCAGCCACGCGGACGGCGAGCAGGCGGCGCTGGAAGTCGCGTCCCGCACGAAGCTGTTCATCCTGGCCGAGTCCCTCGGCGGCATCGAGTCGCTGATCGAGCACCCGGGCAAGATGACCCACGCGAGCACGGCGGGCTCGACGCTCCAGGTGCCGGCGGACCTGCTGCGCCTGTCGGTCGGCATCGAAGACGGCCGTGATCTGGTCGCGGACCTGCTGGCCGCCCTGGGCTGACGCCGCTCAGCGCACGTCGAGGCCGCCTCCGTGGAGGCGGTCCACGCGGAGCGTGATCACGACTCGCCGGTCCTCGACCATGTTGCGGAGGAAGGTGGCCTCGTCCTCCGGGTCCGTGAACGGCGCCTGCATCGCGAGCAGCGCCCGTCCCGTCTCGTCGCCGGGCACGGAACTGACGGGCGACACTTCGCCGAGGCCCTCAGCGACCGCGAAGGACAGGTGGTCGGCGCTGCTCACGTAGAGCGCCGCGCGGGGGTTGGCGGCCAGCTGGCGGACCTTGGCGCGCCCCAGGGCGGACGCGATCCGCACGACGCGCTCCGCCGGATCCCAGGCGTAGGCGATGGTCGACAGGTGCGGGTAGCCGGCGCGGTTGACCGTGGCCAGCGCGCCGAAGCTGTGCGCGCCGAGCAGGCGGCTCAGGGCCTCTTCGGTGGGCTTGGCGGGTCCGGGACCGCGGCCCGGCTCGTAGCCGGTTTCAGGTGCCTGTGTCATGCGCTTGATCATCGGGGGCCGGCGGAGGCCGCGGAAGAAGGCACTTTCCTGTCCCAGGGGCACATCGGGGTAACAACCCTGGTCACGGACGCGAGCCCGCCGTGGATCAGGGGTTGTAGTTGCCGTGCACGACGCCGCCCGACTTCGGGGTGCCCGTCGCCGGCAGGGTGGCGCCGTCCACGCAGCCACCGACCAGCTCGACGTGGCTGTCGTGGCGGATGTACTGGGCCGGCGACCCGCAGGACGCGCTGTCGACCGTGAAGAACGCGGCTCCGGTCAGCGCGACCGCCGAGGCCACGCCGATCACCAGCGGGAGCAGGCCGGCCGACCGGGTCGCGCGGCTCCGTCGAGCGGCGTCCGCGTCGTTCCCCCGTGCCATGGTTGCTCCCTGTTTACCGTGCGTTGACACGCCCCAGGGTACCCGGCTCCCCGCCCTGTCAACCTGTGGAGTTCCTGAGTGGCATCATCCGGGCCATGGAACTCGTGACCATCGAGCGGATCCAGGCCGCCCGGGAACTCCTACGCGGAGTAACCCGGGTGACGCCGATGGAGCACGCGCGCGACCTGCGCCGGCTCCACGGCGGTCCGGTGCACCTGAAGTGCGAAAACCTGCAACGCACCGGGTCGTTCAAGATCCGCGGCGCCTACACCCGCATCCACGGCCTGAGCCAGGCCGAGCGCGAACGCGGGGTCGTCGCGGCCAGCGCCGGCAACCACGCGCAGGGCGTCGCGCTCGCGTCGTCGCTGCTCGGCGCCAAGTCGACCGTCTTCATGCCGCTGCGGGCCCCGCTGCCGAAGCTCGCCGCCACCCGCGGGTACGGCGCCGACGTCCACCTCCACGGCGCGCTGCTGGAGGAGACCCTCGCCGCGGCGATCGAGTTCGGCGAGCGGACCGGGGCGGTGTTCATCCACCCCTTCGACCACCCGGACGTCATCGCCGGCCAGGGCACCGTCGGCCTCGAGATCCTCGAGCAGGTGCCGGGCGTGAAGACGATCCTCGTCGCGACCGGCGGCGGCGGGCTGGTCGGCGGGGTCGCGTCGGCGGTGAAGGCGGTGCGCCCGGACGTCCGCGTCGTCGGCGTGCAGGCCGAGGAGGCGGCGGCGTACCCGCCCTCGCTGGCCAAGGGCGCGCCGGTGCGGCTGAGCTCGACCTCGACGATGGCCGACGGGATCGCGGTCGGCGAGCCCGGCCTGGTCAGCTTCGCGCACGTCGCGTCGCTGGTCGACGACGTCGTGACGGTTTCCGAGCAGTCCCTCTCCCGCGCGGTGCTGCTCTGCCTGGAGCGTCGCAAGCTGGTGGTGGAGCCGGCCGGCGCGGCGACGGTCGCGGCGCTGCTGCAGCACCCCGGCATCTTCGAGCCCCCGGTGGTGGCGATCCTCTCGGGCGGCAACGTCGACCCGGTGCTGCTCCTGCAGATCATCCAGCACGGCATGACGGCCGGCGGCCGCTACCTGCGCCTCCACCTGCGGGTCCCGGACCGCCCGGGTTCGCTCGTGGGCGTGCTTTCCCGCGTGAGCGAGCTGGGCGCCAACGTGCTCGACGTCGAACACTCCCGGATCTCCGGCAGCCTCGACCTCGGTGAGGCGGACATCGTCCTGGCGCTCGAAACCCGCGGTCCCGAGCATTGCAAGGACCTCGAAGTCGCGCTGACGGACGCGGGTTACACCGTCGTCTGAGGCTGCTCGCCGGTGATCGCCGCGAGGGCCAGGTCCTTCGCCGGCTCGGGGACGTCCGACGGTGCGGTGAAGCGGCGGGCCCGGATGTGGGCGACCAGGTCCGGGTCCGGCGGCACCCCGTGCTCGCGCAGGTAGTACGCCACCGCGCCGGGCCACGCCCAGGCGCCGTCGGTGCGGAAGTTCATCGGCACCGCGTCCGTGCGGTCCGGCGCGAACGCGTCCGGGCCGTTGCTGCGCGAGGCCAGGATGACCGGGGCCGCGTCGAGGTACGCCAGCACCCGTTCGATCTCCGCCGGGACGAGCGGCCGGCGCCGGACGAGCGGCTTGCCCGACGCGTCGACGCCGTCGTAGATCCGCGGGGTGCGGACCTCTCCGCCGGCGACCGGCGGGGTCAGGCCGGCACGCTCACGCAGCCAGCCCGGAATGTGCTCGTCGGCGCGGGGGAAGAAGCGCAGCTCGTCCTGGAACCCGATCGGCGGCGGCTGCTGCCGGAACGGCGGTTCGAGGTCCGGCCGCACGAAGTCGACGTCGGGCGGCTGCGCCGGCGCGAACACGAAGATCGCGCCCAGCCAGGTGCCGAGCCCGGGCTGGTACATGCCCGACCGCAGCACCCCGAGCAGCCGCACCGCTTCCGGGTGCGGCTGGGCCGGCCGGGGCAGGCCGTCCGGGCCGGTCACCAGCAGTTCGGTTTCGACGTGCCGTCCGGCGGCGCGGTGTTCGACGCGCAGCTGCTGCCACCCCGGCGGCACCTGCGCCGTCAGCACCGCGCCGATCTGCCGGACGATCTCCTGCTGCTGGTCCGGGCGCAGCGGCCCCGGTGGCTGGCTCACGGTTCATCCCCTCCGGTTCGCTCAGCGGCTCACGACGGGAGCTTCGCCCGGAACCAGTCCGGCATGTTCTCCGGCGCACGCGGGAAGCGCTCCTGGTCCAACGCGTACTGCTCCGGGGCCGCGGGCGTCGGGAACGGCGGCTCTTCGTCCCGGTTGAAGCGCACCTGGTACCGGTCGGGCCGGTCGATCACCATGTCCATCGAGTACCACGTGCCGAGGCCCTCGGCGTACATCCCGCGACGCAGCTTCGAAAGCGGCTTGGACAGCTCCCGCGGCGCCGGCACCTGCTGCCGAGTGCCGTTCTCCAGCGTCGCGGCCATGCCGACGCTGGCGTGCTTGCCGACGGACATGAACTCGAAGTACAGCCGCTGCCAGTTCGGCGGCGCCGCTTCGATGAGCGTTTTCGCGATCTCGCCGAGCAGTTCGTTCTGCTCGATCGGGTTCAGCGTCATGCGGTCCGGTCCTCCGTTTTTCGTTCACCGGTGCGAAGTTTCGTCGATCCGACCCTAGTCTTCCGGTGCGGGCACCATGGCCGCCGCGTCGGCGAGCACCCGGCGCAGCCACTCCGGGATCCACTCGTCCGCGCGCGGGAACGCCGCGAGGTCGCGCGCGAACGCCACCGGCGGGAGCTCCGGGAACCACCGCGGGTCCTGGTCGTAGTTGAACGTGGCCTCCGGCTCTTCGCCCGCGCGCAGCAGGAAGGCCGCGGAGAACCAGGTGCCGCGCCCCGGCTGGTACATCGCCTCGCGCAGCGCCGCGAGCAGGTTCGTCACCGCGGGCGGGGCGACCTCGGGTGAGCTGCCGTCGCTCATGACGACGGTCAGTTCCGTCTGGTACGCCACGACGGTCGCCCAGACCCGGAACGTCGCGTGTCGCCACTTCGGCGGCAGCACCCGCTCGACGGCGTCGAGGATCTGCGGGATCAGCTCATCAGGGCTCGCCATAACGCCTCACCGTCGCGTTGGGGTCGATGTTCTCCGGCACGTTGACGAACACCCTCTCGTACACCCGGGAAACCCGTTCACCCGTCGCCGGGTCGACCTCGGTGACCCGCCACCGCATGACGTCCTCTTCGGACAGACCGTCGGCCCGCCGCGGCGTGCTCACCTGCAGCAGCTCGACCTCCCGGTCGGGCGGGTTGTGGTAGGCGGCGAGCTGTTCCTCCTGGCGCCGCCAGGTTTCCGGCGGGTCCCAGCCGTCGCGCGCGTGCCCGCTGTTCGACGCGGCCATCTGCCCGTGCATGTTGCCGTAGCCCGGCGCGCCGCCGGCTTCGGTCGCGATGAGGTGACCGCCCGCCCACCGGACTTCGCCGTGGTTCGGGTCACCCCGGTAGGCGTTCTGGCCTTCGTGCCCGGCCCGGCCCTGACCGGTGTACTTGCCGCCGGCGTCGCGGAAGTCCTCGTTCGACGGGCCGTAGTGCGGTTGGCCGGTGGCCGCGTCCGTCTGGCCACGGCTGTCCGTGTGGTAGTCGAGCTTCTTCGACGGGTCGTTGAAGTTGTCGACGCGGTAGTGGCAGTCGGGCAGCAGCGGGTAGTTGAAGTCCGGGTTCGCCGGCAGCTTGACGCCCTCGGGCGTCCGGCCGCCGCCGGGGCTGCACTCCACCCACTTGATCTTGCCTTCGGCGTCGGTGTAGAAGCGCGTCTCGGACGCGATGTCGCCGCCCCGCGTCCGGTTGACCACGTGGTATTCGGTGTTCGGCGTCAGCTCGACCCCGGCCAGCACCTTGGGGTGGGTGGGCACCGGCGTCGAGAAGTCGCCCGGCTCCGTGCGGTCCCGCGGGCGCGGCCCGGACTCGATCGTCTGCGGCGAATCCGGCGGCCGGTGGTACGGGTTGTCCGGCGAGTCGTGCGGGTGCTCGCTCCCCGGCCGGTCGTAGTTGACGAACTTGTCGTCGTACGTCGGGTCCGAGCGGGGGACCTCGTGCTGGTCCCAGGTGCTGCTGTCGAAGAGTTCTTCGTCGTCTTCGTCCGCGTGGGAGGGCGACCCGTCGTCGTCGCCGTCGCCCCGGTGGCGGGCGCTGTCCGCGTCGACGTCGTGCTGGTCGCCGTGGTGCGAATCCGGCGCGAAGCCGTCGTCGCCCGCCCGGTGCGTCGAACCGTCCGGGTGGTGGGTGTTCCACTCACCGTCCGGCGGGATGCGGGGGCGCATGCGGCCGTCGGGGCCGATTTCGTAGTCGGAGGAGAAAACGCGGCCGTGCGAATCCGTCCAGGCCGGCTTCGTCGGGGCCATGACCTCGGTGTCGAGCTCGCGCGAAAGCCGGTGCGCGAAGTCGTTGGAGCCGGCGTCGCAGCCGATCAGGCGGACCGGCCGGCCGTCGTAGTCGCCGTTGCGGCGCAGGATGTCCGCGAACTCCTCCGGCGTGTAGAGCCGGTCGCCGATGCGGGCGTGACCGTCCGGGGTGACGTGCACGTCCACGGTGTAGCGGCCGTCCGGGTCGGGGTGCACGCGGTGTGGCAGGTCGCCCATTTCGGGGTCGCCGGCATGGTACGAGCTGCCCGACGGCGTGCTTTCGGAGTGCCGCGCGTTGACCTCGTCGGGGGTCAGCGGCTCGTTGTGGTGCGGGGTGCCGCCGTCGGGCTCGTGGTGGCCGGGGCCGTCGTGGGGACCGTTTTCGTGCGGGCGGGTGCCCGGTGCGTGGGTGTCGGGTGCGTGGGTGCCGGGTGCGCGGGTGTCGGGTGCGTGCGTGCCGGGGCCGAAGCCGCGGGCCGCGGGGGCGGGTGCGTCCGGCGTGCGCGGACGGCCGCCGCCGGGCAGGTCGCCGCCGGTGCGGGGCCGGCCGGGCGCGTCGACGTGCGGGCTGTGCGCGCCCGGGCTGCCCGGGGTGCCGGTCCAGCCGCCACCGCCGGTGCGCGGGGAACCACCGCCGAGGCCGCCGCCGGGTCCGCCACCGGGCGGCATGCCACCGCCGCCGCCCATCATCGGCGCGCCACCCTGCGCCGGGACGGAGGCGCCGTCGCCACCGCGTGGAGAGGGGACCGCGCCGGGTTCACCGGTGCGCGGAGCGGTGGGCGCGGTACCGCTGGCGGAGGTGGTGCCCTCGGCCCGCGGCGGCGTGGCGCTGCTGGGCGTCTCGGTGCCGGGGTGCGAGCCGCCGTCCCCGCCCCGGGACGGCGAGCTGTCGCCGGTGTGCGACGGCGTGCTGTCGGTGCCGCGGGTGGGTGAGGGGCTGGTGTCGCCGGTGTGTGACGGGGTGCTGTCGGTGCCGCGGGTGGGCGAAGGGCTGGTGTCGCCGGTGTGCGACGGGGTGCTGTCGGTTCCGCGGGTGGGCGAGGGGCTGCCGTCGCCGGTGTGCGACGGCGTGCTGTCGCTGCCCCGGGTGGGCGACGGGCTGCTGTCGCCGGCCCGCGACGGTGCGTTGTCCCCGGCGTGCGAAGGAGTGCTGTCAGCGCCACGAGTCGGCGAAGGGCTGGTGTCCCCGGTGTGCGACGGGGTGCTGTCGCTGCCTCGGGTGTGCGACGGGCTGCTGTCACCCGTGTGGGACGGGGTGCTGTCGGCGCCGCGGGTCGGCGAAGGACTGCCGTCACCCGTGTGCGAGGGCGTGCTGTCGCTGCCGCGGGTCGGCGAAGGACTGCTGTCGCCTGAAGACGATCGAGTCGGCGAAGGGCTCGAATCGCCCGCGCGCGAAGGAGAACTGTCGCCGGTGTGCGCGGAAGACGAAGGAGAACTGTCGCCGGTGTGCGCGGAAGAACCGTCCCCGGTGTGCGAAGGCGAGCTGTCCCCGTCCGGCGAACCGGATCCCTCCCGGCTCGAGCTCCGGCGGGAACCCGGATCCGTGTTCATCGGATCGGAACTCGGCGATTCCCCGTCGGCGTGGCCGGCGTCGCCCGAGTTTTCCCCGCTGTGCGGGGAATCCCCGTCGCCGCTGGGGGAACCGTCGGCGCCGTCCCCGCCGTGGGCGCGGGTGTGGACCCCGCCGCCCTCCCTGGGGACCTTGTGGACGAAGCCGCCTTCCTTGACCTTCAGCCCGTCGAGCCCGCTGACCTTGCCCAGCACCTTGCCGAAGACCTTCGCGATCTTCTCGAAGACGTCGACCAGCTTCGACAGCAGCGGCGACACCTTGCGGATCGTGTCGGTGAGCTTCTTGAGCAGCTCCCCGATCTTCTTGCCCCACTTGGCGATCGCGGCCGACGCCTGCGCCACCACGACCGGCGTGCCGAAGCCGAGGGAGAAGACCTCCTCCATCACCCAGGCGATCAGCTTGCCGACGAGGTCCGCGATCAGCTGCCGCACGGTCTCCCGCACGAACGAGACGACCTGGCCCATGATCATCGTGACCGTGCTGATCGCGCCGGCCACCGTCGCCGCGCCGGACAGCGCTTCGCTGTGCTCGGCGGCGAACTTGCGGTACGCGTCCGCGCCCTCACCGGTCCAGCCGGCGGTGCCGTTCTTGACCGCGTTGTCGAAGTCGGTCTTGCGTTCGCCCAGTGCCTTCGAGACGTTGCCCCAGGTGTCCGCGTAGGACTGGATCACCGGCGGGTTGCCCGCGATGGAGTCGAGCATGTCCTTCAGCGGCTGGATGTGCTCCATCAGGAACGACGCCACCGACGACATCAGGTAGCCGAACGGGTCGATCGCGGCACCCGCGATCTCCCCGGCCAGGCTGAGCATGCCCAGCCCGCCGGAAACCCAGTCGCCGTCCTTGATCCCGTTGAACGCGTCCATCGACGACTCGGCGATGCCGATGCCTCCGGCCCAGCCGTAGTCCCCGTTGCCCGCGGTGAACGCGCCGGGCCCGTCCGGGTCCTTCTTGGCGTCGACGACGAGCGGGTTCCCCTCGGGCATCACGCACCGCCCGCGGACTTGTTCAGGTCGTCGGCCACCCCGGCCTCGTACTTGTGGTACGCCGCCGCGGCTTCGCGGACCTTGCCCGACACCGCCGTCATCGCCTGCACGGCGTCCTTGAGCGCGTCGATGCCGTACTGCTCCACCGGGTCGAGCATCATCCGGAACGGCTGGCAGAGGATGCCGTACGCGTCGGTCGGCATGCTGACCTGGTTCGCCGCGTCGACGGCCTGCTGCAGCCCGTCACCGATGGCGTCGAGCTGGTGGGCGTGCGCCGTCAGGTCGGTGCTGAGTTCCACATCCGTCATCGGTTTCCCCCTCAGGAAAGAATCGGACCGCCGAAGTCGTCGTCATCGTCGTTGTCGGCCGGACGCCGGCGCCGCGGCGGTTGCTGCTGCGGCTGCGGCGGCGCGGGCGGCGGCGGGG
>NZ_JBEXVF010000051.1:0-68922 GCF_040629235.1 Amycolatopsis sp. NPDC005961
CGGTCCCCCACGCAGGTCGAAAGTGAGCAGCGCCCCCGTGATCAGGATGACGCCGTAGAGCACCCAGCCGACGTCCATGACCGCTCCCAGCGGGGTGCTCAGCACCTTCGACAGCATGTCGTCGCCCGCCGACCCCGAGGTCAGCAGGATCACGCCGGGCACGGTCACGGCCAGCACGAGCGGTGGCATCACCATCGGCCCGAACAGCCCTCGGCGCCGCACCGCGCAGACCGCGATGACGGCCCCGGCGATGTAGCAGACCGTGAAGATCACCGGGATGCTGGACTGGCTCGGCTTGCCGATGAGGGCGCCCACGACCGCCAGGACGAGGCCGACCAGAACCGCCGCCCACCACGGCAGTCCGCGCCTCGAACCGACGACTGGACGCTCGTCCCACGGTACGGGGACGTCGTCGGCATCTGGATCGCTCTGGCGATCGCGAATCGCGGTCACAGCACAACACCGTATCTCGTGGTTGTGAAGATCTTGCCAGCACCGCCGCCGACGTGGGTGTATCGCCACCCGGCGGCGTGACCCGAGTGGCCCGCCGGGTGCTGCTGTGGTGTGGTCCAGTCCTTTGCCGCCGTTGCCGGTTTGTCGCCTTTCCGCCGCGGGGGCGCGAGGGTCGCCGCAGGTCGCAGGCTTGCGCGCGGCTCGCCCCGCCGGTCGGTCGGAGGTGCGGACCAGGCGGACGCGCGACCGCGGCCCGCCGCCGGAAGCGAAACGAGTGACTGCGCCGACTCTTCTCGCCGGCTGGCGATCGCTTCCCGCCGAGGAACGCGGGACCCGAGCCCGGAGGAACGGTCAGCTGGCCGCCAGTTCGTCCCCCTTTCGCACCTGCGGAACCGCCGACGGGCTGCCCGAAGCGTCCGTCAGTGGTGCCACCGTCGCCCGGAACGTCTCCAGTGCTTCCACCTCCCGCCGTCGCGCCGAGAGGAACCGCTGGAGGTGCGTGCTCGACAGGTTCAGCGCCTCCACCGCGCCGCCCGCCGCCCGGTGCGCGGCGGCCGCCCCGGCCCGCACCTGCTCGACGTCGGCCTCCAGCGTCCGGTCGCTCGCCGCGAACAGCGCCGCCGAGGCCAGCACCCCGAACCCGGTCGGCCCGCACAGGAACACCCGCCGGTCGATGAGCCAGCGCAGCAGCTCCGGGTCGGTGTCCAAAGCCGCGACCACGGCGGCGTCGGACGGCACGAACATGATCGTTCCGTAGATCGCGTCGGCCCAGCGCTGGTAGCCCTTGCCCGCCAGCTCGGCCGCCCGGGAGCGGACCTGACGGACGTGCGCGCGCAACGCGTCGATCCGCTCGGCCGGGTCGTCGGTCTCGACCGCCTCGGCCCAGATCGCCATGCTCGCCTTCGCGTCCACCGGCACCGTGCGATCGCCGCCCACCCGCAGCACCATGTCCGGTTTCGCCGAGCCCCCGCCGCCCACGTCCGTCTGCAGGGTGAAGTGCAGGTTCTCGCGCAGCCCGAGTGCCCGCGCGGTTTCGACCAGTACCTGCTCGCCCAGTTCGCCACGGCCGCTGATCGAGGCGAACGCGACCTCGTAGCGACGCAGCGCCAGCTGCTGCTGGTCCGACTTCGCCCGCTCGGCCGCCACCTGCCGGGCCGCCGCGTCCGCCCGGCGCATCCCGTCGTTGTAGAGCCGCCACAGCACCGCGACGGCGAACAGCAACAGGACCGCGAGCACGATCGCCGCGGTGGTCAGCACTGTCGCCACGTCCGTCTCCTCCCTCCGAGCCGCCCAGTCCGGACCGCGCAGACATCATGGCGGACGGCACCGACAAAAACCGCAGCCGAACCGTCGCTCTGGGTAGCTGACCTGCGAACAAATGAGATTTTCGCGGGGCGTGTCCGATCCGGGCGTTGTGCTCCGCCCCCTCGCGGCCGGCCGGCGGCTCGATGATCGGCAGGCCGACGCCGACGAGCGGGAACGTCATGGCGTGCTCCGTCAAGGACCTCGGCCGGGCGGCGGATCTCGGCGTCACGTAGGTGATCTGGGACCTCGCCTTCGAACTGGGCACCTGCTAGTGTTCGTACACACGTTCGAGTGAGGTAGCGGCGAGTCGCCGAGGTTTCGTCGGTGCCGGGTCGTACCTTGGCCCTCGTGAGATTCCTGCACACCTCCGACTGGCACGTCGGCCGCACGTTCCACGGCGCCGATCTGCTCGCGGAACAGGAAGCGGTGCTCGGGTACCTCGCCGACCTCGTGGCCGGCGAGGCGATCGACGCCGTCCTGGTGGCAGGCGACATCTACGACCGCGCGGTGCCGTCGGCCGAGGCCGTCCGGGTGGCCACCGCGGCGGCCGCGCGGATCCGCGCCGCCGGTGCGCAACTGGTGGTCACGCCGGGAAACCACGACTCCGCGCCGCGGCTCGGCGCCTTCGCGGAGTTCGCGGCGGCGGGCGGGCTGCACCTGCGGACCACCGTCGGCGGGCTGGCCGAGCCGGTGGTCCTGGAGGACGGCCACGGCCCGGTCGCCGTCTACGGAATCCCTTACCTGGAGCCGGAACCGGTGCGTCACGCGCTGGGAGTGCCGGACGCGCGCGGCCACACCGGCGTGCTCAGCGAGGCCATGCGGCGGATCCGCGCGGACCTCGAAACCCGGCCGGGGACGCGGTCGGTCGTGCTCGCGCACGCGTTCGTCACCGGTGGCGCGCCGACCGACTCCGAGCGCACGATCGCGGTCGGCGGCGTCGAGCAGGTGCCCGGCTCGGTCTTCGACGGCGTCGACTACGTGGCGCTCGGCCACCTCCACGGCCCGCAGACGCTCGCCGAGCACTTGCGGTACTCCGGCAGTCCGCTGGCGTACTCGTTTTCCGAGGCGCGGCAACGCAAATCGGTCTGGCTGGTCGACCTGGACGCGAGCGGCCTTGGCGAGGTCCGCCGGCACGAACTGCCGGTGCCGAGGGCGCTGGCGACTCTCCGCGGTCCGCTCGAAGACCTGCTCGCGGACCCGGCGCACGACGAGTTCCTCGAGCACTTCCTGTCGGTCACGGTCACCGACCCGGTCCGCCCGGTGGACGCGATGCGGCGGCTGAAGCAGCGGTTCCCCCACGCCGTCCACCTGGAGTGGGAGCCCGAAGGCGGCTACGGCGGTGCCCCGCTGCGGTACTCCGACGCCGTGCGCGGCCGGTCGGACATCGAGATCTCGCGCAGCTTCCTCGACGACTGCCGTGGTGCCGCCCCGACCGAGAGCGAAGAGCAGCTCCTGTTCAAGGCCCTGGAAGCGGCCGACCGGGGGGCGCTCGCGAAATGAGGCTGCACAGGCTGGAGGTCGAAGCCTTCGGGCCGTACTGCGCACGCGAAGTGGTCGACTTCGACGTGCTCGGCGCCGACGGTCTCTTCCTCTTGCACGGCGAAACCGGCGCGGGCAAGACGACGCTGCTCGACGCGATCGCGTTCGCGCTGTTCGGCGTGGTTCCCGGGGCCCGCAACGAGGCCAAGCGGTTGCGCTGCGACCTGGCCGAGCCCGACCAGGTCACCGAGGTCGCGCTGGAGCTCACCGTGCAGGGCCACCGGCTGAAGATCGTCCGGAACCCGGAGTACCAGCGGCCGAAGCGGCGCGGCGAGGGCACGACCACCCAGCAGGCGAGGGTGTCGCTGAGCTGGGTCGGCACCGCGCCGGCCGGGCTGGCGCCGGAGGGCCTGATCCGGATCGAGGAGGTCGCGCGCACCGTCGAGCGGCTGCTCGGGATGACCGCGGCCCAGTTCTTCCAGGTGGTCCTGCTGCCGCAGGGCGAGTTCGCCCGGTTCCTGCGGTCGGACACGGCCGAGCGCGAGAAGCTCCTGGAACGCCTCTTCGGTACCGAGCGCTTCGCCGACGTCGAACGCTGGTTCGCCGACCTGCGGGCCGAGCGGGGCCGGGAACTGGAGCAGCAGCAAGGAAAAGTGCGTGAGCTGCTGGCGCGCTACGCCCAGGAGGCCCAGCAGGACCCGCCCGAAACCGGCGTCGGCGAGTGGGTCGCCGCCGTGCTGGCGGCGGCCGCCGAACGCGCCGGGCAGGCCGCGGCCGAGGAGGAACGTACGCGCGCGGCGGCCCAGCGCGCGGACGTCCACCTGCAGGAAGAGCGAGCCGACGCGGAGAAGATCCGCCGGGTCCGCACCGCGCACCTGCGGCTCCTCGAGATCACCGAACAGGCGCCGCAACGCGCCGAGTGGGCCCAGGAGGTGGCGGCCGCCCGACGAGCCGCCGGGGTCGCCGTGGAGGCCGACCTGCTGGACCGGCGCGCGGCGGAGCTGGCCGAAGCCGAGCAGGCCGAGAAGGCACGCGGCGCCGAGCTGCGGGAGTTCGGCACCCGGGCGACCGGAGACCTCAAGGCGCGCGCGGCCACGGCGCGGGAAGAGGCCGGCGCGGTCGCGGAGCTCGTCGCCGAGGCCGAGCAGCAGCAGCTCGACATCATGCGGCGGGACGACCGGAAGCTGGCCGCCGTCACGGCCGGGCAGCAGGTCGAAGAGCTGACCGCCGAGCTGGCCGCCATTCCCGGCCAGCTGGCGAAGCTGCGGGATGACGCCCTCAAGGCGGCCGAAGCCGAGGCGAAGCTCGACGGGGCGAAGGCGCGCGTCGAGGAGCTGCGGGCCTTCGCGCGCGACGCGGCCGAACTGCCCGAGGCACGCGCGAAAGTCGCGCGAGGCGAGGCGAAGCTGCGCGAGGTCGTCGACACGCACCAGGCGGCGCGGCAGCACCGGCTCGACCTTCGTGAGCGGCGGCTCGACGGGATGGCGGCCGAACTCGCCGCCGCGCTGCCGGACGGCGCGCCGTGCCCGGTCTGCGGTTCGGCCGAGCACCCGGCGCCGGCGAACCGGAACGTCGAACTCGTCGACGCGGGCGAGGAACGCGCCGCCGAGGAAGCCGAGCAAGCGGCCGACGCGGTGCGGCAGCGGGTCGTCGTCGCGCTCGAAGAGGCGAAAGCGCGGCTGGCGGGCTTGCTGGAACGGCTGGGCGAGCGCACCGCGGAATCGGTCACGGCCGAGCTGACCGAAGCCCGTGCGGCAGTCACGTCGCTGACGCAGCAGGCGGCCGGCAAGGCGAAGCTCGGCCATCAGGTCGTCCTCCTGGAACGCGACCTGGAGCTGCGGACCGAACGTCGCCGCCGGGCCGAGCAGGCGGCGATCGAGGCCACGACCGACGTCCGGGCCCTGGAAGAGCGGCTGGCCGAGCGCGAACGCCGGCTCGTCGCCGGGCGCGGCGAGTTCGCGGACGTCGGTGCCCGGCGGGAACACCTGGTCGGGCTGGCCGAGGCCCTCGAAGGGGTCGCCGAGGCCCGGACGGCCGTCGCGGGCGCCCGCGAGCGCGTCGCCCAGCAGCGCGCGCTGGTCGAGGCGGCGGTCGAGGCGAAGGGGTTCACGTCGCTGAAGAAGGCGCGCGCCGCGATGCTGCCGGACGAGCAGATCGAGAAGCTGGAACAGGGCATCGCGGAGGCCGAGGCCGCCGCGGCGGGGGCCAGGGCGTTGCTGTCCGAGCCGGACCTGTTCGGGATCTCGCCGGACGACGTCGCGGACGTCGACCGCGCGGCCGACGCGGCCGAGGTCGCGCGAGCCCGCGCGGATTCCGCGTACGCGGCGCTGCGGGTCGCGACCGCCCAGCACGAAGAGCTGACCCGGCTGGCGGGCCTGCTGCACAAGGCCCTCGCCGGCCTCGCACCGGCTGAAGCGGCGTACGCCGAGCTGCGCGCGCTCGCGGATGTCGTCAACGGGCGCGGGCAGAACAGCCGGAAGATGTCGCTGCGTTCGTACGTGCTGGCGGCGCGGCTCGAAGAGGTGGCGGTCGCCGCCACGCACCGGCTGCGGACGATGAGCCAGGGGCGGTACTCGTTCGTGCACTCGGACGCGGCCGGGGCGCGCGGCACCCGCGGCGGGCTCGGCATCGACGTGCTCGACGACTACTCGGGCACCATCCGCCCGGCGAAGACGCTGTCCGGCGGCGAGTCGTTCCTGGCGTCGCTGGCCCTGGCGCTGGGGCTGGCCGATGTCGTCGCGGGGGAGACCGGCGGCGCGCTGCTGGACACGCTGTTCGTCGACGAGGGGTTCGGCACGCTCGACGCCGAAACCCTCGACGTCGTGATGAACATCCTCGACGAGCTCCGCGCGGGCGGCCGGGTGGTCGGCCTGGTGTCCCACGTCGAGGAACTGCGGCAGCGCATCCCGACGCGGCTGCGGGTCCGGAAGTCCCGCACGGGCTCGACGGTGGAGGTGCGTGCTGGTTGAGGACAAGATGAAGGCATGACGGACCAGCCGCCGAACGGCCTGCCCCGCTACCGCCTGCTCACCGGCCCGGACGACGCGAAGTTCTGCCACCGAGTCAGCGAGGCCCTCGATCTCGGCTACCGCCTGCACGGCTCACCCGCCGCGACGTTCGACGGCGCCCAGGTGATCGTCGCGCAGGCCCTCCTGTGGCGCGGCGAGCAGGGCTGATGCGGCGTCAGGCGGCGCGCCGGAGGTACATCCCGGCGTACGAGCACCACGGCGTCCACTCCCGGGCTCGCTCCGGCAGCGAATCCGGCGAGATGCCCAGTGCTTCGGCGCCACGCAGAGCGGCGGTGTCCGTTGCCAGGAGGATGTCCGGTGCGCCGAGAACGCGCATCAGGACGTAGTCCGCGGTGGCGCTGTCGATACCGGGGCACGCGCGCAGCTCGGCGCGCAGCTCCGCCGCGTCACGGCCGACGTGCACGTCCAGGCGCCCTTCGGCCAGCGCGACGATTCCCGCGTGCTCGGGCATGGCCGTCGCGACCTGGGCTGCCGTCGGGAAGAGCCGGGTCACGCCCCACTCGCCCGGCACCTCCTCGCCGAGCGAAGCCGGAACCCGGCCGCTGAGCAGGGCCCGAACCACCAGCTCTTCGCCGTCGACGGCGCCCGGGACCCGGATCCCGGGCACGGCCGCCACCACCGGGGCCAGCGCCGGATCGGCGGCGAGGACCCGGGTGACCGCCGCCGGGTCGGCGTCGAGGTCGAGCAGCCGGCGTACGCGGCTGACCGCGCTGCCGAGGTCGCGCAGGTCGGACAGCAGCAGCTCGCAGCGCACGTGGTCCGGCTCCGGCGTCAGCCGGACGATGCCGGTGCCGTGTGCGAGCCGCAACGTCCGTGCGTAGGTCGTCGAAGTCACCTCTTCGACGCCCGGAACTGCGTGCGCCGCGAAGAAGCGAAGCAGCCCGGCAGCGTCGAAAGGCGGCCTGAACGGCAACCGCAGGCTGAGGCGCGTCCCACCCACGTCGCCCTGACGTCCACGTCGTGAAGCCGCGAAGGCGCGAAGCTGCGACGGCGTTGTCGCGAAGACCTCGCGGATCGTCTCGTTGAACTGCCGGACGCTGGAGAAGCCCGCCGCGAACGCGACGTCCGTCAGCGGCAGCCCCGATACCTCGATCAGCAGCCGAGCCGAATGCGCGCGGTGCGCCCGGGCCAGCGCGAGCGGGCCCGCGCCCAGCTCGGCGGTGAGCACCCGGCCGAGCTGGCGTTCCGAGTAGCCGAGCCGCCGCGCGAGACCCGGGACGCCTTCGCGCTCCACCGTCCCGTCGGAGATCAGGCGCATCGCCCGCGCGGCGAGGTCGGCTCGCACGTTCCAGTCCGGCGAGCCCGGCACGGCGTCGGGCAGGCAGCGGCGGCAGGCGCGGAAGCCGTTGGACTGGGCGGCCGCCGACGTCGGGAAGAAGCGGACGTTCTGCACCTTCGGCGTCGACGCCGGGCAGGACGGCCGGCAGTAGATGCCGGTGGTGCGCACCGCCATGATGAACTGGCCGTCGAAGCGCGAGTCGCGGGCGGTGACCACCCGGTAGCAGCGTTCGGCGTCCCGCCAGATCGCCGGAGCGTCGGTTGACGTGACCATGGATCCGAGCATGCCAGCAGGTCAGCGCCGTCGCTGGCGGAAATCCGACGCGGCGCTGGGCGCGTGGGCCCCGACCGGGCGAGACACGTAGACTGCGGGATCGTGAGTCTCACCCTCGGTATCGTCGGCCTGCCCAACGTCGGCAAGTCCACCCTGTTCAACGCGCTGACCCGCAACGACGTGCTCGCCGCGAACTACCCGTTCGCGACGATCGAGCCGAACGTCGGCGTGGTCCCGCTGCCGGACCCGCGGCTGGACAAGCTCGCCGAGCTGTACAAGTCGGAGAAGACCGTGCCGGCCGTCGTGTCCTTTGTGGACATCGCGGGCATCGTGAAGGGCGCGTCCGAGGGTGCCGGGCTGGGCAACAAGTTCCTGGCGAACATCCGTGAGGCCAACGCGATCTGCCAGGTCATCCGCGTGTTCGACGACCCGGACGTGATCCACGTCGACGGTCGGATCGATCCGCTGAGTGACATCGAGACGATCAACACCGAGCTGATCCTGGCCGACCTGCAGACCCTCGAGAAGGCCGTCTGGCGGCTGGAGAAGGAAGCGCGGACCAAGAAGGAAGCGAAGCCCGCGCTCGAGGCCGCGCAGAAGGCGAAGGAGATCCTCGACAGCGGGCGCACGCTCTTCTCGGCTCAGAAGGACGTCGACCTCGAACTGCTTCGCGAGCACAGCCTCCTCACGACGAAGCCGTTCCTGTACGTCTTCAACGCCGACGAAGGCGTCCTCACCGACGAAGCCCGCCGCGAGGAGCTGGCGAAGCTGGTCGCGCCGGCGGACGCGGTGTTCCTCGACGCGAAGGTCGAGGCGGAGCTGCTGGAGCTGGATGACGAGGAGTCGGTCCGCGAGCTGCTGGAGTCGGTCGGCCAGCCGGAGCCGGGCCTGTACTCCCTGGCCCGCGCGGGTTTCCACACGCTCGGCCTGCAGACGTACCTGACGGCGGGCCCGAAGGAGTCCCGCGCGTGGACGATCCCCCAGGGCGCGACCGCTCCCCAGGCGGCGGGCGTCATCCACACGGACTTCGAGCGCGGCTTCATCAAGGCGGAGATCGTCTCGTACGACGACCTGATGGCGGCGGGCTCGATGGCGGCCGCCCGCGCGGCGGGCAAGGTCCGCATGGAGGGCAAGGACTACATCATGGCCGACGGTGACGTGGTGGAGTTCCGCTTCAACGTATGAGCCGCCCGCTGTCGCCGGCCGAGCGGGAGGTCCTGACCTTCCTGCTCGCTGGCGACTTCCCCGGCGCGGCGGAACTGCGCGCCCAGGCGGAAACGGCCCGGGTCACCGGCCGGTGCGGCTGTGGGTGCCCGACCATCGACCTCGAAGTCGACGCGACCCTGCCGACGGCGGATCTCGATGAGCCGGTCGAGGCCGATGCGCCCGACGGCGGGCTCGTCGTCTTCGCCGACGGCGGGCGCCTGTCCGGGCTCGAGTACTGGACCACGAGCGACGACACCCCGGCGGAGTTCCCGCCCGTCGACCGGATCGGGCGAGCCGGGTAGCCGGAACACCGGCGTGATCTCCGCCGCGCTGAAGATCAGGGCGGCGGAGCTCGGTGCGTCAGCCGAGGAGGCCCATCAGGGCGATCGCGATCAGCACCACGGCGGGGGCCAGGGCGTTGATCCAAGCGCGCTGGGCGGCGGTGAGGCGGGCGGTGGCGGTGCTGTTCATGGCATTTCCTAAGGCCGAAAACCGATGCTTCCGCCCTGCTCAGCGCGCTGATCATGCCCTTTGTTAGCTGCTGTGATCGAACTCACCGGAAGCGCTCAGCCGTCCGAGTGACGGCGAGACCGGACAGTGAACCAGAGCACACCGCCGGCCGCTGCCACCATCGTCGCGAATGCCGCCGTGCCGACCACGATCGCCTGCGTCATAACCGTCTCTCCTAGCAAAGTCGTTTACCGAGAGACGTCGAAACCGCAGAAAAGTGCACTCAGCGTAACCGGGATCACAGAGAAGAAAGCACCTCGTCGATCTCCGACGCCAGCGAGAAGTCCTTCTCCGTCAGCCCACCCGCCGAATGCGTCGAGAGCCGGAACGTCAGCGTGCGCCAGCGGATGTCGATGTCGGGGTGGTGGTCGGCCGCCTCGGCCAGCACCGCGACGCGGTCCACCACCTCGATCGCCTGCGGGAAGCTCGCCAGCTCCACCTCGCGGGAGATGACCTTCCCGGACCTGGTCCAGTCCGCGCTCAAGCGTTCGTCAGCCTCGGAGTCGCTCAAGATTTCCGTCATGTCTCCATCGTCCTGCGTCCTGGACTACGCTGCACGGTTGCCACGGGAGTCCGGTCGAGCCGGGCTGAGAGGCGGGGTCACCCGCGACCGTTCGCACCTGACCGGATCATGCCGGCGAAGGGAGGGCTTTCCCTCCTCGTCCGGTGAAGTGCAGGAGGGTAGATGAAAAGCAGGGCTGTGCGCGCCGCGACGGCCATCGCCGCCGTCAGCGCCGTCGCCGCTGGGTGCTCGCTGTCGGACGGTGACGGTGGCCCGCAGCAGACGCCCACCGTCACCCTCGTGACGCACGACTCCTTCCTGGCTCCGCAGGAGGTGCTCGACGCCTTCCAGAAGCAGTCGGGCATCAAGGTCTCCGTGCTGAAGCAGGGCGACGCCGGCTCGCTGACCAACAAGCTCGTGCTGACGAAGGCCAACCCGATCGGCGACGTCGCGTACGGCGTCGACTCGACCTTCGCTTCGCGCGCGCTCAAGGAAGGCGTCTTCGAGCCGTACACCAGCCCGGAGGCCGATCGCGGGCCGCAGCGCTACGCCGTCGACCCCGAGCACCGGCTGTCCGCCGTCGACGTCGGTGACGTCTGCGTCAACGTCGACACGAACTACTTCACGAGCAAGGGCATCCCGGCGCCGGCGTCGTACGACGACCTGGCCGACCCGAAGTACAAGGACCTGCTGGTCGCCGAGGACCCGGCCACGGCCTCGCCCGGCCTCGCGTTCCTCCTCGGCACCATCGCGAAGTACGGCGAGGCCGGCTGGAAGGACTACTGGACGAAGCTGAAGGCCAACGGCGTCAAGGTGGTCAGCGGCTGGGAAGAGGCCTACACCAAGGACTTCTCCGGCTCGTCCGGCAAGGGACCGCGGCCGATCGTCGTCTCGTACGCGTCTTCGCCGGCCGCGGAGGTCGGCGACGACGGCAAGCCGCGCACCAAGGCACTGCTCGACACCTGCTACCGGCAGGTCGAGTACGCCGGGGTGCTGGCGAACGGCAAGCAGGCCGAGAACGCGCGCAAGGTCGTCGACTTCCTGCTCTCCCAGCAGTTCCAGGCGACGGTCGCGGCCAACATGTACGTCTACCCGGCCCGCCAGGGCGTCGACCTGCCCGCGGGCTGGGCGCAGGTCGCGCCGCTGCCGCAGAAGCCGCAGGCGCTGACGGCGGACCAGGTGCAGGCCGGGCGCGAGAAGTGGATCGGCGAATGGCGCTCGCTCGTGCAGTGACACCCCGGCGAGCACCAGTCCTGGCCCCGCCGCGGACCGCCCGCGGGCTCGGCCTGGCGCTGCTCGGGCTGGCCCCGATCGGGTTCCTGGTGGTGTTCTTCGCGTGGCCGGTGCTGGCGATCATCGCCCGCGGGTTCGCCGCCGGCGGCCTCGACGTCGTCTTCGGTGACGCGCGGACCTGGCAGCTGGCCGGCTTCACCGTGGCGAGCGCGGCGGCGTCGACGCTGGTGGCGATCGTCGCCGGGCTGCCGGTGGCGTTCCTGCTCGCGCGGGTGAAGCTGCCCGGCGCCGGCCTCGCGCGGACGCTGGTGCTGGTGCCGTTCGTGCTGCCGACCGTCGTCGTCGGCCTGGCGTTCCGGGCGCTGTGGCCGGACGGCGGGGTGCTGCCGATCGTGCTGGCCAACGCCTTCTTCAACGTCGCCGTCGTCGCGCGGACCGTCGCCGGGCTCTGGGCGCGGCTGGATTCGCGGACGACCGACGCCGCCCGCGCGCTGGGTGCGTCCCCGTGGCGGGCGTTCCGCTCGGTGACGCTGCCCGCGCTGGCGCCCGCAATCGCGTCCGCCGCGGCCGTCGTGTTCCTGTTCTGCGCCACCAGCTTCGGCGTCGTCCTCATCCTCGGCGGCGCGAAGTACCGGACGCTGGAGACCGAGATCTACCTGCGGACGGTCGACCTGCTCGATCTTTCGGGCGCGGCGGCGCTTTCGCTGATCCAGTTCGCGGCCGTGGTCGCCGCGCTCGTGCTCGGCGGGCTGGCGCGGCGACGCAAGGACGGCGCCCGGATCGGCGCCGCGAAAACACGACGCCCTCGCGGCGGAGAATGGCCGGTGGTCGGCGCCGCGGGCGTCGTGCTGGCCCTGCTGCTGACGCCGATCGTCGCGCTGCTCGTCGAATCGGTGTCCACTCCCGACGGCTGGAGCTTCGCCGGTTATCGAGCGTTAACTACCACCGGTGAGAAGGGTGCGCTGCAGGTTTCCGGCTGGGACGCGGCGCTGAACTCGCTGAAGGTGGCCATCGACGCGACGTTGCTCGCGATGGTCGTCGGCGTGCTCGCGTCCGTGGTGCTGGTGGCGCTGCGGCGCTCGCCCGCGAAAGCCGCGCGCGGCCTCGGCGAGACCATGGACGCCGTGCTGATGCTGCCGCTCGGGGTGTCCGCGGTGACTGTCGGCTTCGGTTATCTGGTCACCCTCGACGCGCTGCCCGGCGACCTCCGGACGTCGCCTTACCTTGTACCACTGGCTCAGGCGCTGGTGATCATCCCGCTGATCGTGCGGATGGTGCTGCCGGTGCTGCGCTCGGTCGATGTCCGATTGCGGCAGGCCGCGTCGACGCTCGGCGCGAGCCCGCTGCGGGTGTGGCGCGAGATCGACCTGCCGCTGACGCTGCGGCCGCTGGTCGCGGCGGCCGGGTTCGGGTTCGTCGTGGCGCTCGGCGAGTTCGGCGCGACGAGCTTCCTCGCGCGGCCGACGGCGCCGACGCTGCCGGTCGCGATCGCGTCGTTGATGGGACGTCCGGGGGAGCTGAACAATCAGATGGCGTACGCCGCGTGCGCGCTGCTGATGCTCGTGACGGTGCTGGCGGTCGCGCTGATCGACCGGTTGGGACGCGGCCGGGTGGGAGAGTTCTGATGGCGCTTTCGGTGCGGGACCTGACCGTCCACTACGGATCGTTCGCGGCGGTCCGCGACGTCCGCCTGGACATCGCCGACGGCGAGGTGCTGGCGCTGCTCGGCCCGTCCGGCTCGGGGAAGTCGACGCTGCTGCGCGCGATCACCGGGCTCGAGCCGTCGGCGCGCGGCTCGGTGAGCTGGGACGGCGACGACCTCGGCGCGGTGCCGGTGCACCGGCGCGGGTTCGGTCTGGTGTTCCAGGACGGCCAGCTGTTCGCCCACCGCGACGTCGCCGCGAACATCGCGTTCGGTCTGCGGATGCACGGTGTGCCGCGGTCTTCGTGGGGTGCGCGGGTCGCCGAGCTGCTGGCGCTGGTGGGCCTCTCCGGCTTCGAACGCCGGCGCGTCACGGAGCTGTCGGGCGGGCAGGCCCAGCGGGTGGCGCTGGCCCGGGCGCTGGCGCCGAAGCCGCGGCTGCTGCTGCTCGACGAGCCGCTGTCCGGTTTGGACGCGGGGTTGCGCGAGCAGCTGGCGATAGACCTGGCGGACCTGTTGCGGCGCAGCAAGATCACGGCGTTGCTGGTGACGCACGACCAGGAGGAGGCGTTCACGCTGGCCGACCGGGTCGCGGTGCTGGACGCGGGCGAGGTCCGCCAGGAGGGCGCGGTCCGCCGGGTGTGGCGCAACCCGGCGGACGACGACGTGGCCCGGTTCCTCGGCGTGACGACGTTCGTGGACGGTGTCGTCGCGGGCGGCGTGGCACACACGACGCTGGGCGACGTCGCTCTGCCGGACGCCGTGGACGGCCCGGTACGGCTGGGACTGCGGCCGCACGCGCTGCGGGTGGCCGCCGAAGGCGTGCCGGCCGAAGTGGTGGCGGCCGTGCACCGACGCGAGCACGTGCGGCTGGTGGTGAAGCTGAGTGAGTCCACTGTGGACGCGATCGCCCCGGCGGCGTCGGACCTGCGGGCGGGGGACGCGGTGAAGCTGGAGTTCGACCCGGACGGCGTCGCGCTGGTCGGTCAGCCCGCGTAGTCCGGGAACTCCGTGAAGAACCGGCAGCCGGCCCATTGGCCGTACAGGACCTCGGTCTCCAGCTCGTCCATGAACAGGGCGTGCAGGAACTCGGGGACGCTGCCCGGGTACTGTCCCCAGCCGTCACCGTGGTCGTCGCAGTACAGGACGCTTTCGGGGCCGGGCTGAGAACTCCAGAAGTAGGTGTGCTGGTCGCCGTGCCCCCACGCGACCAGGCCGCCCTCCTCCGGGTGGAAGCGGTGCGGGAATTCCGCGTGGTTCAGGCTTCGGGCGTACTTGAAGTTCTCGGTCTTGGTCTTCGCCCTGCCGAGGAACATGTCCAGCGCCCGTTCGCTCTGAACGGGGTTGTAGAAGTGGATCCAGCCGCCGAACGAGCCCGTCGGGAAGCAGAGCGACAAGTCCTTGACACCGCGGGGCACTTCGGTGGCCAGCCGATCTTCGACCTGCGCCCAGGTGAGCCCTGGATCGGGTGACTTCCGCCAGCCGAGAAGCTCGGAGAGCCGTGTAGCGGCAGGCTGATCGGAAGTCATCCCACTCCTCGTCGCGGCGGATTCCCGGACCAGTCTACCGACCCGGCCCCGGGAATCCGGCCTTCGACGAACCTCAGCCGTCGCGAGTGGACAGTCGGGCGTACGCCAGCGACAGCCCGATCACGATGTAGCACGCCGCCCGCAAGGCTCCCTCGCCCAGCATCTGCGTGCCCATCGGGTCCTGCAGGACCTCCGCCGGGGCCATCGACCAGTCCTTCGTCAGCAGGAACGGGTGCAGCCAGTCCAGCGACGTCAAGAACCCCAGGATCGTGAACACGATGTCGGCCGCCAGGACCGACGCCACCACCAGCATCGGGTGCTCGGTCCAGCTGGAGATCGCCAGCGCCACCGCGCCGACCGCCCACAGCTGCAGCACCACCCAGCCCGCCATCAGCAGGATCCGGGCCAGCGCGCCGCCCAGGGTCAGCGTCGTGCCCGACAGCGTGAACAGCGAGTCCGTGCCGTTGATGATCAGCCCGGTCACCACGCCCGTCACGCACATCGCCAGCACCGAGACCACCGACACCGTCGCGACGCCGAACGCCTTGACCGCCAGCAACCGGCCTCGGCCGACCGGGGCGATCAGCCAGCCACGCAGGGTGCCGTGGGCCGTCTCGCCCGCGATCGCGTCCGCGCCCGCCATCGCCGATGCCAGCGGCAGGAGCAGGGCCAGCGACATCACGACCGCCGCGATCGGGAGGACGAACGCGTTGTTGACCGCGGACGCCAGCAACGCGCCGCCGCCCTCGTCCGGGCCGCCGCCCTGCGCGTTGTCGCTCACCAACGTCAGGCCGATGCCGATGATCACCGGGATCAGCGCCAGGAGCCCGAGCACGGCCAACGTGCGCGGCCGCCGGAAGATCCAGCGCAGCTCCGCGGCCAGCAGGCGCGGCAGCGGCACCGTGTCGTGGCCCGTGCGGGCCGCCGGTACTTCGAGGACCGCCGTCATTCCGATCCCTCCGTCAGCCGTGCGAACAGGTCTTCCAGCCCGGTGCGGGCCCGCGTCGCCTCGTGGACCGCGACCCCCGCGCCCACCAGCACCTGCAGCACCCGCGGTGCTTCCGCCGCCGTGAGGTCGGCGCGGACGCCGTCCGGCGTGAGCCGGGCACCGATCCGGTTCTCCCGCAGCACTTCCACCGCCTGCTCGGCGTCGGGCGTGCGGACCAGCAGGGCCGCGTTCCCGGACTCCAGCAGCTCCGCCAGCTCGCCCTGCGCGACGACGTTGCCGGCCTGCAGCACGGCGACGTGCGTGCACGTCGCCTCCACCTCGGCCAGCAGGTGCGACGACACCAGCACGGTGACCCCGTCGGCGTGCAGCTCGGCGACGATCCTGCGGATCTCCCTGGTACCCGCAGGATCGAGGCCGTTGGTCGGCTCGTCGAGCACGACCATCTTCCGCGGCACGAGCAACGCCGAAGCGAGCCCGAGCCGCTGCTTCATGCCGAGCGAGTAGCCCTTGTAGCGCCGGCGCGCGGCGACGGTCAGCCCGACGCGCTCGAGCGCCGAATCCACCGCGAGGGGGATCCCGCCCGCGGCCAGCCGGGGTTCGGCCGCGGCGAAGCGCAGCAGGTTGTCGCGCCCGGACAGGAACGGGTGGAAGCCCGGCCCCTCGACCAGCGCGCCGACGTCCGGCAGCGCGTGCGCGGCGGCTTCGGGCATCTTGCGCCCGAGCAGCTCGACCTCGCCCTCGGTCGGGCGGACCAGGCCGAGCAGCATCCGGATGGTGGTCGTCTTGCCCGAACCGTTCGGCCCGAGCATCCCCACGACCGCCCCTTCGGGGATGTCGAGGTCGACGTGGTCCACCGCGACCGTGCCGCGGTAGACCTTGCGCAATCCCCGGGTGCGCGCAGCCAGGGGAACCGCCGGGGCGGACGCCTCCGCAGAGACGTCCGCCCCGGACTCGACAGTCGTGCTGGTCACTTCTGACCCAGCGCTTCGTACAGGACCTGCTCCGGCACGGCGCCGGCGGCGAAGCGGCCGTCGTCGGTCAGCACCGCGCTGCCCACCTTCGTGGTGACGAGGTAGCCGCTGCCCCAGGTGCCGCTGACCTTCTTGGCGAAGCGCTCGAGCAGTGCCTTCGGGTCGGCGTTGCCGCCCCGGCCCTCACGGCCGGACTGCTGCTTCGGCGCCGCGTTCAGCGCGTCCGCCGGGACCTTGCCCGTGATGACGGTGTCCCAGCCGTCGCCGACGACCTTGGTGTCCTGCTTGGCCTGCTCGGCGAGGTCCTTGTGCTGCTGGTCGACCGTCGGCGTTTTCTCCTGCACCTTGGCGCCCTTCGGCGGGGTGACGGTGAAGAGGTCGGCCGGCTGCTGCGTGAACTGGATCTCGCTGAACGCGACCTCGAGCGCCGGCGTCGACGTGCCGTTGCTCAGCACCGACACCCGCAGCGGCATCCGCGTCTGCGAGTCGACCGCGACGCGGATCTCGCGCAGCAGCGTCCGCTCGCCCGGCTTCGGCGTCAGGACCAGCTCGTAGGCCGGGCGGTCCGCGACCGTCGCGGTGCCGTCGACCGACACCGTGCTGCTCTCGCGGACCTTCGCGAGCAGTTCGGTCGAAGCCGCGACCGGGTCGGCCAGCTTCTCGCTGCCCGCGCCCTTCTGCTTGGCGACGTCGGCCGGGATCGTCACCTTCGTCGCGGTGTTCGTCTTGGAGCTGTAGTCCCAGACGGTCGTGCCGTCGTGGACCACGGTCTCCTGGCTGGCCCCCTGCGTGGCGGCCAGGCGGCTCTTGCCCGCGCCGTCGCTGAAGATGTGCGCCGAGTCGATGTTCAGCGCCGACGCCCCCGGCAGCGCGCTCCCCACCGACGGCAGCCCCAGGTCGTTGCTGACCTTGACCGTGCCGTCGAACGCGCCCGGCTTCGCCGTCATGACCGACTGCACCAGGTCCTCGGCGCTCACCTGCGGCAGCGCCGGCTTGTCGTCGGCGCTGGCCGGCATCGCGATGAACGCGAGCCCGCCCGCACCGAGCGCGGTGCCGACGACCGCGGCCGTGATGCCCTTCGTCTTCGGTTTCATGCGTCTCTCCCTGTGGTGTTCCCGAGCCCGAGTGTGCCCGGCTCCCTGGCTCCGACGCTTCCCTCTCGAGACTGAGATACCCCTGAAGGTTCTCCCTCTCCGGCTGAGATCGTGCTGAGAGATCCCACGCGACCTGCGCGAACCGGCCATGATGAACCTCGTGAAACCTCGGGTGCTGGTGGTCGACGACGAACCGGGCGTGCGGAAGGCCCTGCAGCGCGGGCTGCGCGCGGAGGACATGGACGTGGTCACCGCCGCGGATGGCCCCACCGGGCTGCAGCTGGCGAGCACGGGCTCCTTCGACGTCATCCTGCTCGACATCATGCTGCCGGGATTGTCCGGTTATCGCGTGCTGGAGCGGCTGCGCAAGGACGGCGTCACGACGCCCGTGCTGCTCGTCTCGGCCAAGGACGGCGAGGTCGACCAGGCCGACGGTCTCGACCTCGGCGCCGACGGCTACCTCGTCAAGCCGTTCTCCTTCGTCGTGCTGGTCGCGCAGGTCCGCGCGACCCTGCGCCGCGCCGGTCCGGAGGCCGGGCGGGGGACGCTGCGGCTCGGCGCGCTGGCGGTCGACCGCGGGCTGCGGCAGGTGCACTGGAACGGCGAGGAGGTCGGGCTGAGCCCGCGCGAGTTCGCGCTGCTCGAGGTGCTCGTCGGCCGCGCCGGGACGGTCGTCACCAAGGACGAGCTGCTGCGCGCGGTCTGGGGTGAGGAGCAGGCCGTGACGCGCAACCTCGTCGAGGTGTACGTCGGATACGTACGACGTAAGTTGGACGCGGTCGGCGCCGGCGCGCTGCTGCGGACCGTGCGCGGGCACGGATACCTCGCGTCCGACGCGCAGCTCGACGAGGTCATCACCCCGTGATCTCGTGGTGGCGGGGCCGGTCCCTGCAGGTCAGGATCACCTTGCTGGCCGCGATGATCACCTTGGCCTGCCTGCTCGGGCTGGCCGCGCTCGCCGCGTCGAACCTCTCGCCGCTGCTCATCGGCTCGGTCGACCGCGAGCTGTCGGCCGCTCTCGGGCCCGCGAGCGCCGAAGTGAGCGCCGGGCGCCCGCTCTCCGGCGCGGCGCCGGTGACGCTGCGGGTCCTGGACACCGCGGGCGCACCGGTGGACGGCGGCACCCCGACCGGCCTTACGTTGTACGACATCTCGACGCTCAAGGCCGGGCAGCCGGTCCAGCGCGACGGCGCGCGGTACCTCGGCACGGTCGTGAGCGCGCCCGACGGGTCGCAACGGCTGGTCGTGGCGGGCGCGGGCCTGGTCGGGTTCTCCGCGGCGGTGCACTACGGCGGCGTCTGGCTGGTGGTCGTCGCCTCGATCGGGGCGCTGGTGGCGGGGCTCGCGACGTGGCTGGTGGTGCGGCTGTCGCTGCGCCCGGTGGCGCGGATGCGGGGTTCGGTGCGCGCGTTGCCGCCGGGAGCGCGGCTGGCGCTGCCGGACTCCCACGACGAGCTGCGCGCGCTGGCGGAGGAGTTCAACGCGCTGCTGGAGCGGCAGGAGCAGGCGAGCGACCGGCTCCGGCGCTTCACCGGCGACGCGGCGCACGAGCTGCGGTCGCCGGTCGCGTCGATCCGGGTGCAGGCCGAGGTCGCGGTGACCAACCCGGATCCGGAGCTGTCCCAGGAGACGCTGTCGGACATCTTGACCGAGGCCGAGCGGCTGTCGTCGCTGCTGGACGGGCTGTTGTCGCTGGCCCGGTCGGACGCGGGGGAGGTGCCGCCCGCGGAGCCGGTCGAGCTGGTCAGCGAGGTCCGCGCGGCGGTCGCGCGGCTGCCGGCGGGGGCGCCGGAGACGCGGGTGAGCAATGCGGTCGCGCAGGCGTGGGCGTCGTCCGCGCACGCCGAGGTGGAGCTGGTGCTGGACAACCTGCTGCGCAACGCGTGCCGCTACGCGCGCGGCGAGATCGTGGTGTCGGTGCTGGCGTCGAGGTCGTCGGTCCGGGTGGTGGTCGACGACGACGGCCCGGGCATCCCGCCGGAGCACCGCGAGAAGGTGTTCGACCGCTTCTACCGGATCGCGGACGACCGGGCCCGGTCGTCCGGCGGGACGGGGCTGGGGCTGGCGATGGTGGCGGAGACCGTCCGACGGCGCGGCGGCCGGGTGCAGGTGGGGGAGTCCCCGGACGGCGGGGCGCGGTTCGTCGTCGTCTGGCGCGCGGCCGCGGGCGAGGACGGCGGTTCACGCGGCTGAAGCTGCCCCGGTGCTTCTTACGTCGTAAGACACCTTACGCAGTAAGTCAATTTTACGCTGTAAGGCGGCGGTCCGCCCGACAGGAGGGCTTCCGGGTAGATTCCGGGGCTGTGAACGGTGTGATCGTGGGTGCCGCCCTGGTGCGGGACGGGAAGCTGCTCGCCCAGCAGCGGGCCTGGCCGCCGAAGCACGCGGGGCAGTGGGAACTGCCCGGTGGCCGGGTCGAGGAAGGCGAGTCCGAGGCCTTCGCACTGGCCCGCGAGTGCAGCGAGGAGCTGGACGTCGTCATCGAGGTGGGCGCGCGCGTCGGGGAGGACGTGCCGCTGCCCGGTGAGAAGGTCCTCCGCATCTACGCCGCGACGCTCGTTTCGCCTGGCGAAGAGCCGCGCGCCGTCGAGCACCGAGCCGTGCGCTGGCTCGGGCTCGACGACCTCGACGGCCTCGACTGGCTGCCCGCCGACCGGATCCTGCTCCCGGCCCTGCGCGCGCTGCTCAGTTAGCGCCGATCATCCGCAGCGCCGCGTCGAGCCGGTGCGAGCCGCGCTCCCGGGCCCGCTCCGCACCCGCCTTGCGGACCCGGTCCAGCTCTGCGACGTCGTCGAGCAGCGTTAACGCTCGTTCACGCAGGGGTCGCAGCTCCTCGATCACGGCGTCCGCGACGGCGTCCTTCACCGCTCCGTACGACGAGAACTCCGCCGCCAGGTCGGCCGGCGCGCCACCCCGGCACGCGGCCAGGATCTCCAGCAGGTTCGCCATTCCCGGCCGGGTCTCCGGGTCGTGCGCCGGCACCGTTTCGCCGTCGGTGACCGCGCGGCGGATCTTGCGGCGGATCTGGTCGGGCTCGTCGAGCGCGAACACCACGCCCACCGCGTCCCGGGTCGACTTGGACATCTTGCGCGCCGGGTCGGCCAGGTCCTTGACACGCGCCCCCGCGGGCGGGAGCACCGCCCGGGGGACGGTGAACACGTCACCGTAGGTGCCGTTGAACCGCTTGGCCAGCGTCCGCGTCAGCTCGACGTGCTGGCGCTGGTCCTCGCCGACCGGCACCTCGTCCGCGCCCTGCAGCAGGATGTCCGCGGCCATCAGCGCCGGGTAGGTCAGCAGCGACAGCCGCACGCCGGCCTGGCCCTTGGACTTCTCCTTGAACTGGATCATCCGCGCGGCCTCGCCGTAGTTGCAGGTGCACTCCAGGACCCAGGTCAGCGCACCCAGCTCGCGGGCCAGGTCGGACTGGACGAACACCCGCTCCGGGTCGATGCCGGCGGCGATCAGCACGGCGAGCTGCTCGCTCGCCAAGGATCGGAGTTTCGCCGGGTTGTGCGGGGTCGTCATGCCGTGCAGGTCGGCGACGAAGTACAGGTCGTCCACGCCGCCCTCGCGAGCCCAGCGGCGCACGGCGCCGAGGTAGTTGCCCAGGTGGACGTGACCGGAGGGCGTGATGCCGGACAGCTTGCTCATGGTCTTCCCTTCCGAGGGGACCACCCCGGAAAAGGCATGAAAAAGGCCGCCCGTCCGGGGCGGCCGCTGGTGATCAGCGCAGGACTAGACGGCCGCCTGGGGCGGCCACCAGCTGGACGTCTGCGCGTGCATGCGGCGAGCTTAGCCGATGTCCGTCACCACTCGGTATCGTCCGGACGCGGGAACGCGCGAGCGGGTCTACCGTCTTAACCATGTATGTCGTCCTGCTGAACTACACGGCTCCCATCGAGGACATCGACCTGGCGCTCCCGGACCACGCCGAGTGGCTGAACAAGCAGTACGAGCACGGCCACTTCCTGGCGTCCGGGCGGCGGAACCCGCGCATCGGCGGCGTCATCATCACGCGCCCGCTGAACCGCGGGAAGCTCGACGCCATCCTGGCGTCCGACCCCTTCTGCGTGCGGCACCTCGCCCAGTACGAGGTCATCGAGTTCTCGCCGACCAAGACCGCTCCGGAGCTGCGCTTGCTCAACGAAGCGATCACGCACTAGCTAGGCGGCGAGGTCCAGCTTCGCCTTCTTCAGCGCCAGCACCGGGCACTTCTTGCAGCGCGGCTTCGACCGGCAGCACTTCTTCTTGACCTTGCCGGCCTTCATCAGCTTGCGCACGACCTTCCGCGGGTCGTCCGGCTTCTTGCCCACGCGCACGCACCTTCCGAATCGGCGACGTTGACCGGGTTTCCACGTTAGGTCAGGCTAACCGACGTGGGGGCGTGGGGCCGCTCACAATGGGGTGGCAGGTATCCTGGGTGAGGTCCGCGTGTGACCAGAGCCGGTCACGGGATGCCTGACGGGCTTACGCGGCCATCCAACCCTTGAAGTTCAGGAGTTCTCGCGTGCCCGCAGCCAGCGCTATCGTCGAAACCGGCCGGCCGACCGGTAAGACCCGGCCCGACCTGCGCAACGTCGCGATCGTCGCCCACGTCGACCACGGCAAGACCACCCTCGTGGACGCGATGCTGCGCCAGTCCGGCGCCTTCGCCGAGCGGGCCGAGCTCGTCGACCGGGTCATGGACTCGGGCGAGCTCGAGCGCGAAAAGGGCATCACGATCCTCGCGAAGAACACCTCGATCCACCGCCAGACGCCCGAGGGCCAGGTGACGATCAACGTCATCGACACCCCCGGCCACGCCGACTTCGGCGGTGAGGTCGAGCGCGGCCTGGCCATGGTCGACGGCGTCGTCCTGCTGGTCGACGCGTCCGAGGGCCCGCTTCCGCAGACCCGTTTCGTACTGCGTAAGACGCTCGAAGCCGGCCTGCCGGTGATCCTGCTGGTCAACAAGACCGACCGCCCGGACGCCCGGATCGCCGAGGTCGTCGAGGAGACCCACGACCTGCTGCTCGAGCTGGCCAGCGACATCGAGAACGCCGACCACGACGCGATCCTCGACCTCCCGGTCGTCTACGCCTCCGCGCGCGCCGGCAAGGCGAGCCTGGAGCAGCCCGCCGACGGCGAGATCCCCGAGAGCGAGAACCTCGATCCGCTGTTCGAGACGCTGCTCCGGCACGTGCCGCCGCCCGCCGCCGACCTCGACGCGCCGCTGCAGGCGCTGGTCACCAACCTCGACGCGTCGAACTTCCTCGGCCGCATCGCGCTGATCCGCATCCACGCCGGCAAGCTCCGCAAGGGCCAGACCGTCGCCTGGATGCGCGAGGACGGCACGACGCAGAACGTCCGCATCTCCGAGCTGCTGGTCACCGAGGCGCTCACCCGCGTCCCGGCGACCGAGGCCAGCGCCGGCGAGCTCGTCGCCATCGCCGGCATCCCGGAGATCACCATCGGCGACACCCTCGCCGACTCCGAGACGCCGGTGGCGCTGCCCCGGATCACCGTCGACGAGCCCGCGATCTCGATGACCATCGGCGTCAACACCTCGCCGCTGGCCGGGCGCAACGGCGGCGACAAGGTCACCGCGCGGCTGGTCAAGGCCCGCCTGGACCAGGAGCTGATCGGTAACGTCAGCATCCGCGTCCTGCCGACCGAGCGCCCCGACACCTGGGAGGTCCAGGGCCGTGGCGAGCTGGCGCTGGCGATCCTCGTCGAGCAGATGCGGCGCGAGGGCTTCGAGCTGACCGTGGGCAAGCCGCAGGTGGTGCTGCGCACGATCGACGGCAAGCTGCACGAGCCGTTCGAGCGCCTCTACATCGACTCGCCGGAGGAGCACCTCGGCGCGATCACCCAGCTCCTGGCCGCGCGCAAGGGCCGCATGGAAGACATGAGCGGCAACGGCACCGGCCGCATCAAGCTGGAGTACGTGCTCCCGTCGCGCGGCCTGATCAGCTTCCGCACCGACTTCCTCACCGAGACCCGCGGCACCGGCATCGCGAACCACGTGTTCGAGGGCTACTTCCCGTGGGCCGGCGAGATCCGCACCCGGCACAGCGGCTCCTTGGTCGCCGACCGGACCGGCCCGGTCACCGCGTACGCGATGATCCAGCTGGCCGACCGCGGCACCTTCTTCGTCGAGCCGGGCGCCGAGGTGTACGAGGGCATGGTCGTGGGCGAGAACCCGCGCTTCGAGGACCTCGACATCAACATCACCAAGGAGAAGAAGCTGACGAACATGCGTCAGTCCTCCGCCGACGTGATGGAGACGCTGGCCCGCCCGCGCAAGATGGGCCTGGAAGAGGCGCTGGAGTTCTGCTCCGTCGACGAGTGTGTCGAGGTCGCGCCCGAGGTCGTCCGGGTCCGCAAGGTCACCCTGGACATCAACACCCGGGCGAAGGAGCGTTCGCGCGCGAAGAGCCGCGACAACAGCTGAATCAGCAGAAAATCGCGTAAAAACCTCCCGGCGTACCACGCCGGGAGGTTTTTGCATTGCGGGTCCGTCACCCTGGGTGGACAATAGACCGACGCGAAGTCACGAATTCCGCTGTTCTTCTCCTTATATCTTTATAGGGGTTTTCGTGGATTCGACGCCTGGTGTTCACCACCGGGTCGAACCCGTCTCGTGTCCGGGGCGTGTTCGTTCCGCCGTTCCGGAACGGTCCGGGAACCCGGACGGTGCGCCGCGCGTCTTTTCCGATAGCGGCACCAAGCGGCGCCGCGCCCGGCCGATCCGGGTATGGGAATCCCGGTTCCGGCCGCGGACGCGGCCGTGGGAGCATGGCTGACCCGATCGGGGAGATTCTGGGAGGAACGGGGCGTGCGGGTGAATCGCAAGGCGGTGCCGGTACTGGCACTCGCGGCCGTGCTGGTCACCTCCTGCTCGAACACCCCGCCACCGCCGGTGGTGTCCTCGTCGGTCCCGCCCCCGCCGACCACCGGGAAGACGCCGTCGCAGATCGTCGTCGGGGTCGACGACGTGCTCGGCGGGTACAACCCGCACAACCTGGCCGACTCCTCGCAGGTGACCTCCGCGCTGTCGCAGCTGCTGCTGCCCTCGGTGTTCCGCCAGAAGGACGACGGCAGCACCCAGCTCGACAAGAACCTCATGAAGTCCGCCGAGGTGGTCTCCCAGCAGCCGTTCGTGGTCGCCTACGAGATCCGCCCGGACGCCTCCTGGTCCGACGGCGCGCCCATCGCCGCCGAGGACTTCGACTACCTGCGCACCCAGATGCGCGACCAGCCCGGCGTGATCGGGCCGGCCGGCTACCGGCAGATCACCGACCTGCAGTCCCGCGAAGGCGGCAAGCGCGTCGAGGTCACCTTCGCGAAGCCCTACCCGGGCTGGCAGACGCTGTTCTCGGACCTGCTGCCCGCCCACCTGCTCAAGGACGCGCCCGACGGCTGGCGCGGGGCCCTGGCCTCGAACTTCCCGGCCATCGCCGGCCCGTTCTCGATCAAGAGCCTCGACACCGCCCGCGGCGAGGTGATCCTCGAGCGCAACGAGCGCTACTGGGAGAAGCCCGCGGCGATCGACCGGATCGTGCTGCGCCGCTCGGACCAGAACACGCTGCTGGCCGCGCTGCGCAGCGGCAACGACCAGTTCGCGCTGGCCAGGACCACCGGCGACGAGCTCAAGCTGCTCGGCGAGCTCGGCCCGGCCGTGCAGCTGCACACCGTGGCCCGGCCGCTGGTCGCCGACGTGCTGCTGCGGCCGGTCAGCGCGACGCTGCACGACACGCAGGTCCGCGCCGGGATCGCCGCACTGATCGACCGGGCCAAGCTGGTCACCGAAGGCGTCAACGGCGGCCCGTCGTCGCAGCTGCACGCCGACGCGCAGGTGACGGCGCCGTCGGTGAAGGGGTACACGGCGACCATCCCGCCCGGCCCGCCCACCGCCCCCGACGTGGCCAAGGCGGAGGAGTCGCTGAAGGCGGCCGGCTACACCAAGACCGCGGGCACCTGGCGCAAGAACGGCAAGGCGCTCTCGCTGGTGATCGCCTCGCCCGGCACCCAGGAGCCGTACGCGACGATCGCCAAGGAGCTCACCAGCCAGCTGTCCGCGCAGGGCATCGAGGTCAACGCGATCACGCCGCAACCGCGCGACCTGTTCAGCGGCCTGCTCGCGATGCCGGTCACCGGCGGGATCCAGCAGCCGACCGGCGACTCGGCGGGCAGCGTCGGTGTCGACATCGCGGTCGTGCCGCAGGCGGTCGGCGGCGACACGGCCTCGGTGCTCGCGTCGACCTTCGGCTGCCGCCCCGAACAGACGGCAGCGGGGACGGATCCGGCGAAGCCCGTCGTTCCGGGCAATTCGGCGGGGTTCTGCGACCCGGCCCTGCAGCCGTCGATCGACGCGGCGCTGTCCGGGGCGACCCCGGTCACCGAGGCCCTGACCACTCTTGAGCCTGAACTTTGGCGCCAGAACGTGGTGATCCCGCTGTTCCAATTGGCTGACACCCTGGCGATCGGTTCGGGCATCTCGGGCGTAACCCCGGGTCCTCCGATGGTGGGCCCGTTCGGGTCCGCCGTGAACTGGACTCGCGGCCCGAAGTAATCGCGCGACTACGCATTCAGTACTACCGGGTGATCTTGACGCACGCCTTCGAGTGGGACTCGGTGAATCCGTGAGGTAACCGTCGTATTTCTGGATGTCCACTGGAAGTCACCCTTTGGTCACGATCGACCCTGAACTGGTGACTGTCGGTACTTTTCCTTTCTAGCGTGCACCCGCAGTGCGCCAGTTGAGTGTCGCTTGGCGTGTCGTAGGCTCCGGCACCAAACCGGAGCGGTGTGGGTCCTTGTCACAATTCAAGGGCTCAGTGCTAGGAGGGCACACTTCATGAGGAGAACCAAAGCAGTCTCCGCCTTGTCGCTCGTCGCAGGCGCCTCGCTGCTGCTGAGCGCCTGCAGCGGTGGCGACTCGGGCTCGGGCAGCACCGACCAGAACGGATCGTCGACCGACGTCAAGTCGATGGCGGTCGGCAAGGCCGAGCAGGGTGACACGTTCAAGCTCGCGGACGTCAAGGGCTGGGACGGCACGGTCACGGTCGGGATCGACGACGGGTACTCCGGGTACAACAACAACACCCCGGACACCAACAGCTCGTACAACACCTACATCTTGACCGCCGTGCTCGAAGACGCGTTCGTCCTCGACGGCAACAACAAGATCCTGCTCAACAAGGACATTCTCGACTCGGTCGACGTGACCTCCAAGGACCCGCAGGTCGTCACGTACAAGATCAAGCCGAACCTGAAGTGGTCGGACGACGCCCCCTTCGACTGCAAGGACTTCTACCTGGCCTGGCTCGCCCAGAGCGGCCAGGCGAAGGGCGCGGAGGGCAAGAACCCGTTCGACGCGGCCTCGACCACCGGCTACGACAAGATCAAGACGGCCACCTGCAAGGACAACCTGACCCTCGAGACGGACTTCAGCGAGCCGTACCTCGACTACAAGGGCCTGTTCAGCGGTGTCCAGCTCCTGCCGGCGCACATCCTCGAGCAGAAGACCGGCATCGCCGACATCACCAAGCTCGCGCCGACCGGTGACCCGGCCCAGCTGTCCAAGGCCGGCGACTTCTGGACGAACAAGTGGAAGGGCTTCGACAAGTCGATCATGCCGGCCTCGGGCCCGTACATGATCGACTCGTTCGACGCGAACCAGAAGTCCGTCACGCTGGTGAAGAACCCGAAGTGGGCGGGCGGCAAGGGCGGCCCGGCCAAGCTCGTGGTCCGCGCCATGGAAGACACCAAGGCCATGGCGACCGCGCTGCAGAACGGTGAGATCGACGTCGCGGCGTCGACCCAGCCGGACGCCACCGCGGCGGCCACGATGAAGGGCCTCGCGGCGCAGGGCGTGACCTACGGGTCGGCCTCGCAGCTGACCTACGAGCACCTGGACCTGCAGTTCAACCGCATGTTCAAGGACGACGCGCTCCGCAAGGCGTTCTTCGAGGTGGTCGACCGCAAGGCGATCACCGACAAGCTGCTCAAGGAAGTCCAGGCCGACGCGGCTCCGCTGAACTCGATCGTGTTCTTCCAGGGTGAAGAGGGCTACACCGACCTCTACGGCAGCAAGGCCGGACTGGGTGCCGAGGCCGCGGCCAAGACCCTGACCGACGCCGGCTGGGTCAAGGGTGGCGACGGCATCTTCGCCAAGGGTGGCCAGCGGGCCTCGTTCAAGATCACGCACAACCAGAACGCCCGCCGCAGCCAGACCGTCGAGATCATCATCTCGCAGGCCAAGGCGGCCGGTATCGAGGTCAAGGACGAGACGGACGCCAACTTCCTCAAGGGCGGCCGCGTCTCGACCGGTGACTACGACATCGCGCTGTTCGGCTGGTCCTCCCCGCCGTTCAAGTCGCAGTCGCGTTCGATCTACGTCTGCCCGAACGCCGGTGGTGACCAGAACTACCAGAACCTCTGCGACCCGAAGATCGACGAGGCGTTCAAGACCGCGGTCGGCGCGACCGACGAGCAGGTCAAGCTGCAGAGCTACCAGGCAGCCGACAAGGCCATCGCGGACAAGTACGCGACGCTCCCGCTGTTCCAGACGCCGAGCATGTGGGCGTTCAAGGGCATCGACCGTGCGTACATGCAGTCCTACAACGGTGTCCTGTGGAACGTCGGCGAGTGGGAGCAGAAGAAGTAGGGCTCGTCCCGCCTCTTCGTTTCCCTCGCTCCAGATGACCTGGGAGGTACCGGGGTCCGGCCACGAGCCGGGCCCCGGTACCCACCGGAAGTAGCTGTTGACCGTAGGGTTACCCCCATTACGGTAGACAACCGGGCGGCGGTCCAGCGCACTTCTGACGACCAGGCCCGGATGAGGAGCAGTTCGTTGAACCTGGTGATCTATATCCTTCGCCGTCTGGCGATATCGATTCCCGTCCTCCTGGTCGGGACCTTTTTGTCGTTCGTGATGGTCGCCGCCACCGGTGACCCGCTCGGCGAGCTTCGGCACAACCCGAACATCAGCAAGGCCGCCCTGGACTCCCTCTCCCACAAGCTGGGCCTGGACCAGGGCGTCGTGCCGCGCTACTTCAGCTGGCTCGGGGACTTCCTGTCGGGTGACTGGGGCACGTCGATCGCGCAGGGCAACGCGCTCCAGCCGGTCGCGCCCAAGGTGATGGCGGCCTTCGGCGTCACGTTCAAGCTGGTCGTCGGAGCCGAGATCCTCGCGCTGATCATCGGCATCATCGTCGGCGTGCTCGCCGCGGTGAAGCAGTACTCGATCATCGACTACCTCGCCACCACGCTCGCCTTCCTGCTGTTCTCGATGCCCATCTTCTGCATCGCGATCGTGCTGAAGAACTACGCCATCGAGATCAACGGGTGGGTGCGCGACCTCGGCCTGCAGGACGTCCTCGGCAATCCATGGCTACGCACGACCAGCCCGGAACAGCTGAAAACGGACGGCGTCGGGGACTTCATCACGAGCACGATCGGTGCCTACCTGCTCCCGACGCTGTCGATCATGGCGATCAGCTTCGCCGCGTACAGCCGGTTCCAGCGGGCCTCGATGCTCGAGGTGATGAACTCGGACTACGTGCGCACCGCTCGGGCCAAGGGCCTCGCGAACGGCCGGGTCATCTTCCGGCACGCGTTCCGCAACGCCCTGATCCCCGTGACGACGCTGTTCTCGGTGAACTTCGGGTCGGTGCTCGCCGGCGCGATCATCACCGAAACGGTGTTCAACTGGCACGGTATGGGCACATTGCTGGTGGAAGCCGTCAACAAGAACGACACTCAGGTGATGATGGGCTGGCTCGTGGTCATCGCCACCAGCGTGATCGTCGCCAACCTGATCGCCGACCTGGTGTACGGCATCCTGGACCCGAGGATTCGCGTTGGCTGACTTGAACTCCCTTCTCGCGAGCGAAGCCGCGACCAAGGACGGCACCCTCCCGCCGGAAGCGCTGCCCGAACCCCGGAGCCAGGGCAAGCTGGTGCTCCGGAAGTTCCTGCACCACAAGTTGGCGATGGCGTCGACCGCGGTGCTGGTGCTGATCATCGTGCTCAGCATCCTGCTGCCGCTGTTCTGGAAGCACAGCTACGAGGACAGCTCCTTCCCGTCCTTCGCGAAGCCGAGCGGCGACTTCCCGCTGGGCACCACGCAGGTCGGCAAGGACATGGTGTCGCAGATCCTGCGCGGCACCCAGTTCTCGCTGCTGATCGCCCTCACCGTGTCGATCCTGTCGACCGTCGTCGGCGTCGTGCTCGGCGCACTGGCGGGCTACCTGCGCCGGTTCACCGACTCGGCGGTCTCGCGGGTGACGGACCTGTTCCTGATCATCCCGCAGATCGCCGCGGCGGCCATCCTGGCGAAGGTGTTCGGGAGCGGCTCCTGGTACATCGTCGCGCTGGTGCTGGCGTCGTTCGGCTGGATGCAGATCGCCCGGATCACCCGCGCCGAAGCGATGTCGCTGTCCCAGCGCGAGTTCGTCGACGCGGCTCGCGCTTCGGGTGCCGGCACGTTCCGGATCATCTTCAAGCACCTGGTGCCGAACATGGTCGGCAGCATCACGGTCAACGCGACCCTCGCGGTCGCCCAGGCCGTGCTGGCGGAAGCCGCGCTGTCGTTCATCGGCCTCGGTGTCCAGCTGCCGGACACCTCGCTCGGCCGCGTCATCCTGGAGAACTACGCCCAGCTGCAGACGCGGCCGGCGCTGTTCTTCGGGCCGTTCATCGTGCTCGTGCTGATTTCACTGACGATCAACTTCATCGGTGACGGTCTTCGCGACGCCTTCGACCCGCGACAGCGGAGGATGAAGGCCTGACCGCCTGAACGCGTGAAGCGGGGGTGACCGGTTTCCGGTCACCCCCGCTTCCGTTTTCGCGCGATGACCGGGCAGGATCGCGTGGTGAGCTGGGTGACGAACATGATGCTGTCCACCGCGATGGAGGACTGGAAGGCCGTCGAGACCCTGAGCGAGTGGTTGCGCACCGAAGCGCCGCTCCGCCATGACTCCGCCGCGCTCGGCTGCGGCTTCCTCCGCAGGATGACCGACGGTGCGGAGCCGCCCTGGGGTGGCGGGAAGTACCCGGAGTGCGCGGTCTGGGCCGGCACGCTCAACCACGCCGATCCGGGCGCGCTGCTGAACCGGGTGCGGACGCTCCCGTGGGCGGTCCCGCACGCCGTTCAGCTCTTCCTGATGGACCAGGAGCAGCTGTTCTTCCGCGTCTGGATGTTCCGCGACGGCGAGTTGCGCCAGTACGCCCCGGAGCAGCCGGACGAGGCGGACCCGGCCTTCGGGCCACCCCACCACCCGTGAAACGCCGAAGGCCGCCACCCGGACCCGGGTGGCGGCCTTCGGCGTGGGCCGGTCTCAGTCGGCGACGGGGGCCAGCTTGCCGGCCTCCCAGGCCGCGCGGCGCTCCGCCTGCAGCACCGGGTCCGCGACCGGCGCCGCCGACAGCAGGCGGCGCGTGTAGTCCTGCTGCGGCGAGTGCAGCACCTGGTCGCGCGTGCCGATCTCGACGAGCTTGCCGTGCTGCATCACCGCGACGCGGTCGGCGAGCAGGTCGACCACCGCCAGGTCGTGGCTGATGAACAGGCACGCGAACTGCAGCGACTGCTGCAGGTCGAGGAACAGGTCCAGCACGCGGGCCTGCACCGAGACGTCCAGCGCCGACGTCGGCTCGTCCGCGATGAGCAGCGCCGGGTCCAGGGACAGCGCCCGGGCGATCGCCACGCGCTGGCGCTGGCCGCCGGAAAGCTCGTGCGGGTAGCGGTTCATGTAGTGCCCGCCCAGCTCGACCTTGTCGAGCAGCGAGCGCACCCGGGCCGACAGCTCCTTGCCGCCGAGCACCTTGTGCAGCACCATCGGCTCGGCGATCGACTCGCCGATCGTCATCTTCGGGTCCAGCGTGGACGCCGGGTCCTGGAACACGATCGAGAAGTACCGGCGAAGCGGGCGAAGCTCCTTCGCCGACATCTTCGTGATGTCCTTGCCGGCGATCGCGATGGTGCCCTCGGTGGCCTGGAGCAGGCCGACGGCGCAGCGGCCGACGGTCGTCTTGCCCGAGCCGGACTCGCCCACCAGGCCGACGATCTCGCCCTTGGCGATGGACAGCGAGACGTCGTCGACCGCGCGGTTCTTGCCCTGGCCGCGGCGGCCGGGGTACTCGAGCACCAGGTTCTTGATCTCGAGGGCCGGCGCGGCTTCCTCGATCACGGCCTCCAGCTCGGCGTCGGCCAGCCGGATCTCCTCGGCGATTTTGGCCGCCTCGGTGCTGTCGGAGGCGATCCCGGCGTCGTCGAGCAGGCGGCGCCCCTCCGGGCGCTGGCCGAGCACCGGCACCGCGGCCAGCAGCCGCCGGGTGTAGTCCTCCTTCGGCGACGCGAACAGCTCGCGCGACGGGGCCTCTTCGACGATCTCGCCCTGGTACATCACGATGACGCGGTCGGCCATGTCGGCGACGACGCCCATGTCGTGGGTGATCAGCACGATCGCCGTGTCGAGGGTGTCGCGCAGCTTGCGCAGCAGGCCGAGGATCTCCGCCTGCACCGTGACGTCGAGCGCGGTGGTCGGCTCGTCGGCGATGATCACCTTCGGGTCGCAGGAGATCGCCATGGCGATCACGACGCGCTGGCGCAGACCGCCCGAGAGCTGGTGCGGGTACTGCTTGAACCGCAGCTCCGGGTTCGGGATGCCGACCATGTCCAGCAGCTCGACCGCGCGCTTGTCCGCGGCGGCCTTGGAGATGTCCAGGTGCGAGCGCAGGGCCTCGCGCAGCTGCCAGCCGACCGTGTAGACCGGGTTCAGCGCCGTCATCGGCTCCTGGAAGATCATCGCGACCTGGTTGCCGCGGATCTTCTGCATTTCCTTCTCTTTGAGATCCGCCAGGTTGCGCTCGCCGAGGCGCAGCTCGCCGGCGATCCGGCTGGTCTTGGGCAGCAGGCCCAGCACCGACATCGACGTGACGGACTTGCCGGAGCCGGACTCCCCGACCACGGCGACGATCTCGCCGGGCTGCACGTCGAAACCGATGCCCTTGACGGCGTCCACGACGCCGTCCTCGGTCTGGAACGACACGCTCAGGTCGGAGATCGACAGAACGGATCCGGACACGCCGGCGACGTCCGCCGAAGTTGCTTCAGTGCTCACCAAGATGCCCTTCGTGGGGGTACAGACGATCGCGACGCGGCGGTCGCGACTCGCGCGAGGATAACCGAGGGTGTCCCCGACGAAGGTCGGAGCACGGGAATTACGCTCAACCCGTGATCTCCCCGGTACCGCGCAGGCTGCTGCTCGTCCACGCCCATCCCGACGACGAGAGCATCACCACCGGCGCCACGATCGCACGATACGCCGCCGAAGGCGCCGAAGTGACGGTCGTGACCTGCACGCTCGGTGAAGAGGGCGAGATCATGGCCGGCCTGCCCGAGCTGGCCGGGCTGGGCGCCTGGGCGGCCGACCAGCTGGGCGGCTACCGCGTCAGCGAGCTGAAGGCCGCGTGCGCCGCGCTGGGGGTGTCACGACATCGTTATCTGGGCGGCATCGGCCGGTGGCGCGATTCGGGCATGGCGGGCACGCCGTCGGCCGCGCACCCGCGGGCGTTCACCGGGGGGAGCGTCGACGAGCAGGCGGCGCAGCTCGCGGAGATCCTCGACGAGGTGCGGCCCCAGGTCGTCGTCACCTACGACTCCTTCGGCGGCTACGGCCACCCCGACCATGTCCGCGCCCACGAGATCACGATGGCGGCGGCGCCGGGCGCGGAGTCGGTGACGCGGGTGTTCCACACGGTCGCGTCGAGTGACGCGGTGCGCGCCGGGCTGGCCGCGCTGCGGGCCGGCGAGACCGAGTACCCCGTACCGCCCGACGACGAGCTGCCCGTGACGCCGGACGAGGAGATCACGACGAGGCTCGACGTCGCCGCGTACGTCCCGGCGAAGCTGGCGGCCCTGCGCGCGCACGCGACGCAGCTGGCCGTGGTCGACGGCGACGTCCCGTACTTCGCGCTGACGAACCGGCTCGCGCAGCCGATCCCGGCATACGACTCCTTCGTCCTGGCCCACGGCCCGGCCGAAGGCGCGGCGGACGACCTGTTCGGCGGGCTGTGACGGTGCCGGAGCCGCTGACCTGGGAGCAGAGGCTGCTGCTGCTCCTGCTCGCCTTCGACACGGTGCTGCTGGCCGTGCTGGAGCTGTTCTTCCTGCCGCTGCGCGTCGGCGTCGTGCCGCTGCCGGTGACGGTGATCGTCGGGGCCGTCACCACGCCGTGGCTGGTGTCGACGACGGCGAAGCTGGTGCGGCCGGGGCTTTCGTGGGTACCCCTGGCGGTGTGGGTGGTCGTCGTGTTCGGGTTCGGCCTGCTGGGCCCGGGCGGCGACTTGGTGCTGATCCAGGACTGGCGTGCGCTGGTGCTGCTCGGCGCGAGCGCGCTACCGGGCGCGCTGGTGCTCGGCGGCGGGCTGGGCCGGGCCGCGGGAAGGAGTCCGGGACGTGGCTGAGGCGATCTCCGACAAGCAGGTCGTGGCGGTGCTGCGACCATTCGTGCGTGCGTGCGGGCCGATGCTCGACGCGCTGCGCGAGTCCGATCCGTTCGGCTTGCAGGCGCGGGAGAAGGAGGACTTGGCCGAGGTCGAGTCCGGGCTCAAGGCGAAGCTGATCCACGGCGTGACGTCGGTGAAGGTGCCCGGCACGGCCGCGTGGGCGCGGATGACGGGCTACGACCGGTCGAGCTGGTGGATGAACCGCGTCGGCCGCTTCACGGCGCTGCTGACGTCGATCCCGGGCCTGGGCGGGGCGCTGGCCGACCGGCTGCCGGTCCAGGACACGCTGGGGGCGGCGTCACAGGGGCTGCTGCTGTGCGCGATCGCGGGCGAGTACGGCGTGACGGACGTCGGGACGCGGGTTCAGCTGATCGCGTCGGTGCTGTTCGAGCGCGAGATCGACGCCGACCTCGCGGCGGGCAGGCACCCGGAGCACGACGAAGCCGCGGAGGCGGACGAAGCGGCGAAGCTGACCGAAGAGCTGACGGCGTCGGAGAAGAAGCACGGCAAGGCGACGGTGAAGGCGGCGGCCGGGACGCTGTGGCGCCTCGGGCGCGGGCTGCTCGGGATCACCGAGGAGCTGGAGAAGCGGCCGCGGGGCAACTTCTTGCACCGTGCGATCGGCATGTTGCCGGTCGTCGGCGCGGCGGGGGACTACTTCGGCGAGCGATCGGGGCTGCGCGAAGTCTGGAAGCGGGCGCACGTCTGGCTGACCGAGCACCGCGCCTGAGCTTCCCGCGCGGTGCCCGGCCCGGACCTCAGTTCCAGAACTGGAACACGCTGAACCCGATCTGCGCACCGTCCACATAGCCCCCGAACGCGCCGAAGATCGAGTACGCGCCCTGCCACAGGGCCGTGTTCGCCGGCTTGAAGAACCACAGGATCGCGAACAGGATGATCGGCGCCCACGGACGGACCTTGGCGCCGAGCTCGCGGGCCTGCGGGGGCAGGTACGGCTCGATCGCGCCCCAGCCGTCGAGGCCGGGGATCGGGAGGATGTTCAAGATGAACGTCACGATCTGCAGCAGCGCCAGGTAGGACATCGCGATCACCAGGCCGCCCGCCATCGGGACCAGCGCGACCACCAGTGCCAGCGCCGCGCCCACCGCGAGGTTGCTCAGCGGCCCGGCCAGCGACACCCACGACGACGTCCCGCGCGACCGCAGCGCGCCGCGGTTGATCCAGACCGCGCCGCCCGGGAGCGGGATGCCGCCGATGATCAGGAAGATCAGCGGCAGGATGATCGACAGGACCGGGTCGGTGTACTTCCGCACGTCCAGCGTCAGGTAACCCTTGTGGGCGACGCTGTAGTCACCGCCGCGGTAGGCGACCATCGCGTGGCCGAACTCGTGCAGCGACAGTGACGCCACCCAGCCGGCGGCGACGAAGATCACGACCCCGGCGATGAGCAGCGGGTCGCGGTCGCGGACGAAAACGGTGTTGATGTCACCGAACGCGGCCATCACGCCGCCGGCGACGGTGAGCGCGAGGATGCCGAGGAAGACCGGGCTGGGGCGCACTGCTGACTTCTGCACGCTTCCAGTGTTCCGTATGCCCGGTGTGAAGTTACCGGCGTGTCCCCTTGCGCGATCGGGCCCGAACGTCCCCCGAACTCGCTACTCCGCTTGACCTGACCGCACTACACGGGTGTAATCACAGTGATGTCATTCGTCGTCGAGGGGACGGCGAGTGTCGTTTCACCACCGCCAGCCTGGGGAGTGCTAGGGAGCGAGGAGGCGGACGTGCGGTTGGAAGCCGATGGTAAGGAATGGGGGCACGTCATGGGTTGGGGCGAGATCCCGGAGCAGGCTCTGGGAGATCTCACCGAGCTCATCGATGCCACCGAAGAAGAGCAGGACTGGCAGGAACGCGCTTTGTGCGCGCAGACGGACCCGGAGGCGTTCTTCCCCGAGAAGGGCGGCTCCACCCGTGAAGCCAAGCGGATCTGCCTGGGCTGCGAGGTCAAGGACGAGTGCCTTGAGTACGCGCTGGCCAAGGACGAACGCTTCGGTATCTGGGGCGGTCTGTCCGAGCGGGAGCGCCGCAAGCTGAAGAAACGCGCGGTCTAGAGGGGGAACCGCCGGTGATGCGTGCGTCACCGGCGATTCCGACACTCGGCGTGGGTTCACCATCGGGTGACGGACCGGGGCCGTAGGGTGGCCGCACCGATCCGCCGCTTGATCTGGAGCAGTCGTTGCCCCGCACCGCCGCGCCGCCCGCCCTGCGCACCGCGCCCGTTCTGGCCATTGTGGTCTGTCACAACGGCGAGAACTGGCTGCCGCTGGCGCTTTCTTCGTTGCGCCGCAGCACTGTCCGGCCCCGGCACGTACTCGCCGTCGACACCGGTTCCACCGACTCGACCGCGCGGCTACTCGCCGAGGCGGCGGCCGATCCCGGCCCGGATTCCGCGCCCGTGCTCTCCGGCGTCATCACACTGTCGAGTGAAACCGGCTTCGCCGCCGCGGTCGCCGGAGCCGTCGAGCACGCCACCGAGCGCTGGGGCGACCCCGGTGCGTGGCTGTGGCTGCTGCACGACGACTGCGCACCCGAGCCCGACTGCCTCGACGAACTGCTGCGCGTCGCCACCAAAACGCCGTCGGCGACCGTGCTCGGCTCGCTCGGTCTCGACTGGACCGACCCGCGGCTGATCGTCGAAGCCGGCCTGTCGACTGACGCGTCCGGGCACCGCCAGCAGGTCGCCGCGCTCGGTGACGAGCCCGCCGAGGTGCTCGCCGTGCCCAGCGCCGGCTCGCTCGTGCGCCGCGACGCCTGGGACGAGCTCGGCGGCTTCGACCCCGAATTCCCGTTGCTGCGCGAGGATCTCGACTTCGGCTGGCGCGCGAACGCCGCCGGCGGGCTCGTCCTCTCGGTGCCGACCGCGCGGGTGCGGCACGCGCGCGCCGTCACGACCGGGCAGCGCGCGGCGGACGCCGTCGCCGCCCCGCTCGCGGCCGCGAACCGCGCCCACGGGCTGCGGGTGTTCCTCGTGAACTGCTCGCCGTTTTCCTTCTGGCTGGGGATGATCCGGCTCCCGCTGCTCTCCCTCCTGCGCGCGCTGGCGTTCGTCCTGCTGCGCCGGACCGGCGAGGCGCGGGCCGAGTTCGCCGCCGCGACGTACCTCCTCAGTGGACGCGGCGGATTGCGCGCCGCGCGCGCCCGCCGACGGCGGAATCCGCGGCCGGGCACGGTTCGCGGGCTCTTCACCGGACGCGTGACGCGGTTGCGCAACGCCGTCCGCGCCGGCGTCGTCGGGCTGGTCCGCCGCGGCGTCGAGGAAGACCTCGCGCTGGGTCGCGTGCCCGAGACCGTCGAAACCGAGTCGGCGTGGGTGACGCCCGAAGCGCTCGACGCGCGCGAGACGCGTCCCGTCGGGCCGGACGCGTTGCCGGCGGGTGCGCTGCGCGGGCTCAGCTCGCGCGGATCCGGGCTGCGCCGGCCGGGCACGCTCGTCGCCGTCGCGCTGCCGGAAACCGCCGCACCCGAACCGGTCTCGGCCACCGAAGACGCCGAAGACACTGACGCCGATGCCACTGAAACCGTCGTCGAAGAGCCGGAAATCGTCTTCGTCGAGGTGAACCGGCGCCGCGTGCTCGCGGCGACGATCTTCGCGCCGCCGGTGGTGCTGCTCGTCGTGATGACCGCGCTGGGGCTGGTCGTCAACCGCGCCCGGCTCGGCCTCGACCTCTTCGGCGGCAAGCTGCTGCCGGTCGGCGGGCTGGGCGAGCTCTGGTCGTCGTACCTGACGCCGTGGCACGCGATCGCCGGCGGCACCGGCGCGCCCGCGTCGGCGACGCTCCCGGTGCTCGGCACGCTCGGCGCGGTGTTCGCGCCGCTCGGCGGCCCGGCCGCGCTGGTGGCGATCCTGTTCCTCGGCGACATCCCGCTGGCCGCCCTGAGCGCGTACGTGGCGACGCGACGGCTGCGCGTGCGCCGCTGGGTCCGCGCGGTCATCGCCGCGACGTACGCGCTGCTGCCCGCCGCGACCGCCGGTGTCGCGCAGGGCCGGCTCGACGTCGTCGTGGTGCACCTGGTGCTGCCGCTGGTGGCCGCGGGCATCGTGGGGCTGCTGGTGCGGGCGGACACGCGCTGGCTGCACGTGTCGGCTCTGTCGGCGATCGGGATGGCGCTCCTCGGCGCGTTCTCGCCGCTGGCGCACGGGCTCGCGCTCGCCGGGCTGCTGATCGGGTTCGTGGTGCTGCCCGCGCCGACCGGGCTGGCGCGGCGGATCGCGTCGGTCGGCATCGTGGTGCTCCTGCCGCTGGCGCTGCTGCTGCCGTGGCCGACGGTCCTGCTGCGGCACCCGGAGCTGCTGGTGCAGGGGCTCGGCGGCGCGGCTTCGGCGGTGTCCGGCACCGACCTGGCCGGGCTCGACCCCGGTGGGCCGGGCGCGTGGCCGATCGGCGTCGCGGTGATCGCGGCGGCCCTGATCGCGATCGTCGTCCGCCCGACGAAGCTCGCGGCGGGCGGGCTCGCGCTGGCCGCGCTGGGGGCGGGCGGGCTCGTCCTGGTGCGGCTGGTGACGGCGGTGCCGATGCAGGGTGGATCACCCGCGCACGGCCACACCGGCGTGCCGCTGCTGATCGTCGGCGCGGGGCTGCTGTGGGTCGTGCTCGGCTCGTGGCAGCGCGGCGGTTCGGCCGGGGTGCCCGCGACGTGGCTGCCGAAGGTGTTCGCGGTCGCCGGGGTCGTGGTGTTCCTCGCGCTGGCGGCCGGCGCGGTGGTCGTCGGCGGCCAGGGGCCGCTTCGCGCCGGGGAACGGCCCGCGCTGGCGCCGGAGGTGGCGGCGGAGCTGTCCGCGTCCGGCCGGTCGGTGCTCGACCTCGCGACGGACGCGACCCGTCAGATCGGCGGCCGCCTGCCCCACTACGGCGACGACGAGCTGGCCCCGACACCCGGCACCCCGGCCCGGCTCGCGTCGTGGCGCCGAGACCTCGGCCAGGGCGACGCGGCGGCGGTCCAGCGCGCGTTCGCCGCTGCCGCAGCGGCGGGGGTGCAGTTCGTGGTGCTGCCGGCGGGCGTCGACCCGCAGGCGTACGTGCCGTTGGCGAAGGACCTGGTCTCGGTGGCCGCGCCGACGTCCGACGGCCGTGGCGTGCTTCGCCTCCTGCCGCCGGCCGGACAGGTGATCTTGATCTCCCCGGAGCAGGCGAAGGCGGCCGTGACGGGCGGCGGCGTGCCCGGGAATTCGCCGGGCGTGGCGCCGGTCCAGGCGGGGCTGCCGGACGTGCGCGTCCGCGTGTCCGACGGGCCGACCGGGCGCCTGCTGGTGCTCGCGGCGGAGCAGGAAGCGGGCTGGAAGGCGTCGGTGGGCGGCAAGAGCGTGCCGATCGTGCCGGCGTGGGGGCACCAGGTGGCGGTGTCGGTGCCACCGTCGACGTCCGAGGTGACGGTGGAGTTCCCGGGCACGGAACGGAACCTGCTGCTGCTCGCGCAGTTGGCGGCGGTGCTGTTCACGCTGCTGACGGCGGTCCCGGCCCGGCGCCGCTTGCCCCAGTGAACCAGTAAAGGAGCGAGGTGGTCATCCCGTCGCCTGAGGCCGTCAAAATCACTTTGAGCCGGGCCCGCAACCCACAGCGCAACGAGACATGACAACGCAACCTTGCGGGCCCGGCTCAAAGTGATAGGCCTCAATCAGGCGACGGGATGACCACCTTGCGGCCCACTCGCAAAGGTGAGGAAACAGCGCTGCGGGTGGCCATCCCAGAGCCTGCCCGTCCGGCGAGGACAGTCTTTTGTCTTCTGCCACGGCAGAGCGGGTCCGACCTCCCTCGCCCCTCCGGTGGGATTTTCAGTCGGCGGTCGGGTTTGTCAAGGCGGGAAAGCGTGCCTTGACAAACCCGACCGCCGACTGACGGGAAGGCTGGGATGAGGGGCGGGGGAGGTCTGGTGACGTCGTTGGTCGGCCCGCGTTGCCGGCCGCCGGTTCGCGGCGCTTCCAGCCGGGCCGGCGGGGCTACTCGCCTTCGATGACGTCCGGTTCCACGCCCAGGTACCCGGCCACCTGCTCGACGAGCACGTCGTGCACCAGATCCGCCAGCTCCGACGGATCCTTCGCCCGCGCTTCCAGCGGCCGCCGGTACAGCACGATCCGCGCGCGCGTCGGCATCCCCGTCCGGTCCACGCCCGCCGGGACCAGGCGCGACAACGGCACCGCGCCGTCGTGCAGCACGCCGTCCGACGGCGCACGGCCGTTCTCGCGGACCTCGGGCACGTCGTCGACCGCCACGTCGAGCTTCGTCAGCTCGTGGCGCCAACGGGCCTCGATCGGTTCCAGCGCGTCGAGCACCAGCGCGTCGAACCTCTCCGCGCGGCTCGCGGCGGCGGGCAGGGTCGCCGGGTACAGCGTCCCGCGCAGGCCCCGGCCGTGCCGGTCCCGTCGCGAGCGCCGCCGCTGTCGGTAGTCACGAGCCGTCGCCACCCCGGAAGTCTATGCGGTCGGCACGTCCCAGCGCGTGTCGCTCCTACTAGCTTGCGGCGACGCGCTATCGTTTCCGATCGTGCGGAGCGTACGGAAGTGTTCGCGTACCGGCTGTCTCGAGCCGGCTGTGGCCACGCTGACGTATGCCTACAGCGACTCGACCGCCGTCGTCGGCCCACTGGCCACCGCTTCCGAGCCGCACTCGTACGACCTCTGCGAAGCCCACGCGCTGCGGCTGACCGTCCCCAAGGGCTGGGAAGTCGTCCGGCACGAAGGCGCCTTCGCCGCGCCGGACCCGTCGGCCGACGAGCTGACGGCGCTGGCCGAGGCCGTGCGCGAGGCCGGCCGCCCCGGCAAACCGGCCCCCGCGCCCGAGCCGGAAGGCCCCTCCGGGCGTCGCGGGCACCTGCGTGTCCTCCCCGGTCGCGCCTGAACGCGTAACCCACCACCACCGCCGGTAGGCTTTCCGCGCGGCGCAGCGGGCGCCGGGACGACTATTCGCGGGGAGACGGCGTGCCAGACCTTTCGGGCATCGTGAAGGCCTACGACATTCGCGGCGTGGTCGGCGAGCAGCTCGACGCGGCGCTCGTCCGCGACTTCGGCGCCGCGTTCGCCCTGCTCATCAAGCCGGAAGCGCCGGCCGTGGTGATCGGGCACGACATGCGCGACTCGTCGCCGGGCCTGGCGGCGGCCTTCGCCGAGGGCGTCACCTCGCAGGGTCTGGACGTCGTGAGCATCGGGCTGGCCAGCACCGACCAGCTCTACTTCGCCTCGGGTTCGCTGAACCTGCCGGGCGCGATGTTCACCGCGAGCCACAACCCGGCCAAGTACAACGGCATCAAGATGTGCCGCGCCGGCGCGTCCCCGGTCGGCCAGGACACCGGGCTCGCCGAGATCCGCGACACCGTCGAGCAGGGCGTGCCCGAGTTCGAGGGCCAGCGCGGCACCGTGTCGGAGCGGGACGTCCTCGCCGACTACGCCGCCTACCTGCGCAACCTCGTCGACCTGTCGGGCAACCGGCCGCTGAAGGTCGTCGTCGACGCGGGCAACGGCATGGGCGGCCACACCGTCCCGACCGTCTTCGACGGCCTGCCGATCGACGTCGTCCCGATGTACTTCGAGCTCGACGGCAGCTTCCCGAACCACGAGGCCAACCCGCTGGACCCGGCGAACATCGTCGACCTCCAGGCGAAGGTGCGCGAGGTCGGCGCGGACGCCGGGGTGGCCTTCGACGGCGACGCCGACCGCTGCTTCATTGTCGACGAGCGCGGCGAGCCGGTTTCGCCGAGCGCGATCACCGCGCTGGTCGCCGTGCGCGAGCTGGCGAAGGACCCGGGCGGCACGGTCATCCACAACCTGATCACGTCGAAGGGCGTGCCCGAGATCGTCGCCGAGCACGGCGGCAAGCCGGTCCGCACGCGCGTCGGGCACTCGTTCATCAAGGCCGAGATGGCCCGCACCGGCGCGATCTTCGGCGGCGAGCACTCCGCGCACTACTACTTCCGCGACTTCTGGCGCGCCGACACCGGCATGCTGGCGGCGCTGCACGTCCTCGCCGCGCTCGGCGAGCAAGATGGCCCGCTGTCCGAGCTGACCAGCGCGTACTCGCGCTACGCGGCCTCGGGTGAGATCAACTCGACCGTCGACGACCAGGTCGCGAAGATGATGGCCGTCAAGGACTCCTTCGGCACCCGCCCCGGCGTCGAGCTCGACGAGCTGGACGGCCTGACCGTGCAGCTGCCGGGCGGCGCCTGGTTCAACCTGCGCCCGTCGAACACCGAACCGCTGCTCCGGCTGAACGTCGAAGCCGCGAACGCCGAGGCCGTGCAGGGGCTGGTGGACGAAGTACTCGCGATCATCCGCAACTGACCGTCCACGGTGAAGGGCGCGCAACCGTGTCCGGAAGGTGCCCTTCACCACACCTCATCGCGTGGTATGGAGGAACCATGGCCATCACGCTCGACGCCCAGCTCCTCGAGATCCTGGCGTGCCCGTCGCCCGATCACGCCCCGTTGCGCCCCGGGGCGCCGGACGACCCCGAGGCCGACGCACTGACGTGCACGGAGTGCGGCCGGGTGTACCCGGTCCGTGACGGGATCCCGGTCCTGCTCCTGGACGAAGCCCGGACTCCCGGCGACAGCGGAAAATCCGATGCCGACAGTGCTTGACGACTCGCTGCTGGACGACCCCGCGCGGCTGGCCGAGGCCGACAGCGCGGGGCTGCTCCGGGCGGCCGCGATGGCGGGCGCCCAGGTGCGCGCGACCGCTGAGCTCGCGGCCGAGCTGGAGCTGTCCGACCGGCTCGACGTCGGCCGTCCGCGCGCCGTGGTGCTGATCGACCGGCCGGGCGTGAGCCGGACGCTCACCCGGCTGCTCGCGGCGCTGCTGGCGCCGTCGTGCCCGGTCCCGGTCGTCGTCGCCGAGGTGGTGCCGAGCTGGATCGGCGCGCTCGACGTCGTCTTCGCGCACACCGACGACCCCGGCGACCGCGAGCTCGCCGCTTCGCTGGAACGTGCCGCGCGCTTCGGCGCCTCTGTCGTGCTCTCCGCGCCGGCGGAAGGCCCGGTGGCCGCCGCGGTGGCGGGCAAGGGCGTGCTGCTGACGCCGCGGATCCCGGTGCCGGCCGAGCTGGCGTTCCCGCGCGGCCTGGCCGCCGGGCTGCTCATGGCGAACGCGCTGGGCCTGCTGGTGGCCGACGTCCAGGTGCTGGCCGACCAGCTCGACCTGGAGGCCGAGAAGGACTACCTGGCCCGGGACTCGTTCGCGAACCCGGCCAAGGCGCTCGCGCTGCGGGTGGCCGACCGCGTGCCGCTCCTGTGGGGGCTGGACCCGGTCGCGGTCGCCGTCGGCGAACACGCTGCGCACGCGTTTGCCGCCCACGCTGCTACGGTCTGTGACGTCGAGGACTATCGCCAGGCCCTGGCGCGTCCCGCGTTGCGGCGGGCGGCGCAATCGGGTGGCGCGGAGCGTGACATCTTCGCCGATCCGGACGATCCATCAGGTGACATCCCGACTCGGGTGCTGCTTCTTTCGGTGCGTACCGGTCCGGCCACGGACGCGGCACGGTTCCAGGCCGAGGATCTGCTGCCGGGCGCGGACGTCATCGCCCCGGCCGAGGAGATCGAGGCGGACGAAATCGTGCGGGCCGCGGTGCTGGCGCTGCGGTTCGAACTGGCTGCGGTCTATCTCGGGCTGGCGGCGGGCAGAGTCGGCGGCGCGGGCCGCTTCGAGCCCGTGACGGCGTGAGACCCGCCGAGCACCGGTCGTGGCCGGTGCCGAAGGAGTGGAGTTGAGGTGACAGTGGAGCTGCTGCGCAACGCGGTGCGGCCCTACGCCTGGGGATCGCGGACGGCGATCCCCGAGCTGCTGGGCCGTCCGGTACCCGCGCCGCACCCCGAGGCCGAGCTGTGGATGGGGGCCCACCCGGGCGACCCGTCGCACGTCATCGGCCCCGACGGGACCGAGCGGAGCCTGCTGGAGCTGGTCGAAGCCGACCCGCTGGGCCAGCTGGGCGAGCGCTGCGCGAAGCGGTGGGGTGGGCGGCTGCCGTTCCTGCTGAAGATCCTCGCCGCGGAGGAGCCGCTGTCGATGCAGGCGCACCCGTCGGCGGCCCAGGCCGCGGAGGGGCACGCTCGCGAGGAGCTGCTGGGCATCCCGCGGGACGCGTCGAACCGCAACTACCCGGACCCGACGGCGAAACCGGAGCTCGTCTGCGCGCTGACGGAGTTCCACGCGCTGGCCGGGTTCCGCGAGCCGGACCGCACGGTGAAGCTGCTGAAGGCGATCGAGACGCCGGGGCTGGCGAAGTACACCGGGCTGATCGAGGCGCAGCCGGACCCGTCGGGGCTGCGGGCGCTGTTCACGACGTGGATCACGCTGCCGCAGCGGTCGCTGGACTCGCTGCTGCCGGAGGTGCTGGACGCCTGCGTCCGGCACGTCAAGGAGCACGGCGAGTTCGCCGTCGAGTGCCGGACGATCCTCGAGCTCGGCGAGGCGCACCCGCGCGACGCGGGCGTGCTGGCGGCGTTGCTGCTGAACCGGCTGACGCTGCGCGCGGGCGAGGCGATCTACCTGCCGGCCGGCAACCTGCACCTGTACCTGCACGGCACGGCCGTGGAGATCCTGGCGAACTCGGACAACATCCTGCGGTGCGGCCTGACGCCGAAGCACGTGGACGTCCCGGAACTGCTGCGCGTGGTCGACTTCGCGTGCGGCGAGATGCCGGTCCAGTGCGGCGACGGCGGCGACCGTCTTTCGGTGTACCGGACGGACGCGCCGGAGTTCGAGCTGTCGCGCGTCGAGTGGGCGCCGGGCCAGGACGACGAGATCTCGGTCGACAGCGTCGGCCCCCAGATCCTGCTGTGCACGGCGGGCGACCTGCTGGTGACGGCGGACGACGGCGAGAAGGTCGAGCTGCGCCGCGGTCAGTCGGTGTGGCTGCCGGCGGCCGACCCACCGGTGCGGGTACGCGCACTGGACGGCGCGCGGGCCCAGCTGTTCCGCGCGACCGCGGGCAACTGCGAGGACTGACCTTTGTGCGAAGGCCACCACCGGGGCTCCGGTGGTGGCCTTCGTCGTTCCCGGCCGCGGTCGTTTCCGTGTGCGTTCCGTGTGGCGGCTTCGGCCACGATCGACCCAGAGGGATGACCCTGGTGCGGTGCTGCGCGTCACCGGCCCGCTGGGGGTGGCGCCGGTCGGACAACGCCCGGCGCCCGTGGGCTGGGGTGGTGCCGCGAGGGGGCGGCACCACCTCGTGTTCGGGTGGTCCGGGTGTTCCGGTGAGGGGTGCTGGGCGGGGGTGGGCTCGCCGGCCGGTCGGGGAGGACCGGGCCGGCGGGCAACGCACCAGGCCGGCCTCGGCGGGGATCGGGGGCAGGGTTCGCGTGATGGGTGGGCCTGGCGTGGCTGGGGCCGGGGCTCGCGTGTTGGGGCGCGGGTGTCGCGTGTTTGGGGGCCGGGTCTTGCGTGGCTGGGGCATCTCGCGTGCTTGAAGGCGGTTTTCGCGTGTTTGGGCGCGGATTGCACGTGATCGGGGCGGGATCTCACGTTGCAGCGGCCGGAACTCGGCTGATCGGGGGCCGGTCTCGCGTGATCTGCGCGGGTCTCGCGCGGTCGGGCGGGTCTTGCGTGGTTGGCCCGGATCTCGTGTGTCCGGGGCCGGTCGTGCGGGGTCTCGCGTGGTTGCGGTCGGATCTTGTGTGATCCGGCGGGTTTCCGTGGCTGGGGCGGGATCTCGCATGATCGGGCGCGGGTCTCGCGTGATTGGCGAGGCATCTCGTGTGGCTGGCGGGGCAGCTCGCGTGATTCGAGGGGCATCACGCGTGATCGGCGGGACGACACGGGAGCAGCGGGAGCCAGCGGGAGCAGCGGGTCAGGTTGGTTCTGTCAGGAGCAGCAGGGCTCGGCGCAGGGCGGCCGCGCTCGCGTCGCGCGGATCCGCCAACGCCGCTGCTTCGGCGGCCGCCGAAGCGGCTTCGGCCGGCGAGCCCGCTGCCTCGTACGCCCGGCTCAGCACCAGCCACGTCAAGCACGTCGCGGACCTGCCGCCCATCTCGCGGAACTCGTCCAGGCACGCCCGGAGCACCGGGATCGCCCGCGCCGCGCGGCCTTCGCCGATCCAGCTCGCCGCCAGTGCGCGCGTGCACGACAGCTCCCGCGGCCGCTCGTCCAGATCCCGGGCTAGGGCGCGGGCCTCCTCGAACGCCGCCGTCGCACCGCGACGCGCACCCGTCGCCGCCGAGACCGCGCCCAGCGTGCGCAACGACTTCGCCAGCGCCGAGCGGGCCATCGTCCCGCGCAGCAGCTCCACCGACTCCGCGATCGCCGACCGCGCCTGCTCGCCGTCGCCCGTCAGCAGGGACGACCACGCGAACCCGTGCAGCGCCGTGCCGATCCGGCGCGGGTCACCCGTGGCCCGGGCCGACGCCAGCGCCGCCCGGTCGACCTCCCGCGCCTCCGGCACGCGGCCCAGGCGCAGCAACGCCGCCGACTCCGCCTCCCTGACCACTTGGTCGTCCAAAGTGGACAGACTGCGGGCGGTCTGCAGTGCCTCTTCGGCGCGGCCCAGCCCGATCAGGCAGCGCGCCAGGTTCGCCGACACCCACGCGTGCGTGCGGTGGTCGCCGTGGGCTTCCAGCTCCTTCGCGCATTCGCGGTACGCGGCCGCCGCCTCCTCGTACTGGCCGCGTGCGTGCCGCAGCAGCGCCAGGTTCGCCTCGGCGATCGCCGCCGACGGGCGGTCGTCCGTCGCCGCCAAGACCGTTTCGTACGCCGCGCGCATGTCGGCGTAGTGGCCGTGCAGGTACAGGTACACGCTCAGCTTGTCCAGCAGCAGCAACGCTTCCCGCGCCCCCAGTGACCCGATGAGCCGCACCAGGTTCGCGCGCTCGGCCGCGAACCACTCTTCCGGACGCTCCAGCAGCCGCTCGACCAGCGAACTCGGCAATGGCTGCGGGAACGGCGAGTGGGCCATCGCCGGCATCGGCACCGTGCGCGGCAGGCGGGCCGCGGCCGCGTCGGCCAGCGCGAGGGTCGCCGCCAGCACCGTCGCCGCGCCGCTGCCCGGTTCCGGCGGCCCCTCCGCCGCGTACAGCCGGACGAGGTCGTGCATCCGGTACCGGCCCTCGCCGGTCGCGTCCGGCTCGCGCGCCTCCAGCAGGCTCGCCTCGACGAGCTCTTCGACGGCCTCGTCGGCGTCCTCGCCGATGAGCGTCGTGACCGCCCACGCCGGCAGGTCGACGAGCCGGCACCGCCCGAGCAGGCGGAACGCGCGCCGCGCCGGGGGTCTCAGCCCTTCGTGGCTCAGCGCGATGCTGCTCCGGACGGCCAGATCGCTCACGGTCAGCTCGTCGAGGCGGCGGACCTCGTCCTCCAGCCGGTCGGCCAGCTCGCCGAGCCGCAGGTGCGGGCGGATCGCCAGCCGGCTGCCCGCGATCCGCAGTGCCAGCGGCAGCCGCGCGCACGCCGCGATGATCCGGCCGGCGTCCGCGCCCTCCCGGGCCACGCGCGCCCCGGCGAGCCGGTTCAGCAGCTCGGTGGCTTCGGCGCCGGACAGCGGACCGAGCGGCAGCCGGTGCGCGCCCGCCAGCCCGCTCAGGCGCTGCCGGCTCGTCACGAGCACCGCGCACCCCGGCGTGCCCGGCAGCAGGGCGCGGACGTCCTCGGGGTCGCCGGCGTCGTCGAGCACCACCAGTACCCGCCGGTCGGTCAGCCGGCCGCGGAACACGGCCGCGCGAGCGCCGACGTCGTCCGGCACCGCCGGGCCGGGCACGCCGAGCGCGCGCAGCAGGTCGGCCAGCACCTCGCCGACGGGCCGCCCCAGCGGCACGTACAGCTGGCCGTCCGGGAACCGCGCCCGCAGCCGGTGCGCGGCGCGCACGGCCAGGGTGCTCTTGCCCGCGCCCGGTTCGCCGCTGACCACGGCGACCGGGACGCCGGCGCCGCTGCCCAGCGCAGCGGTCAGCTCGGCGAGCTCGGCGTCGCGGCCGGTGAAGTCCGCGATGTCCGGGGGCAGCTGGCACACCGGCCAGACCGGCGGCGGCATGCGCGGCACCGGGTCCTCGCCGCGCAGGACGGCGGCGTGCACGCGGCGCACCTCGGCGCCCGGTTCGACGCCGAGCTCCTCGACCAGCGTGGTCCGCAGCCGCCGGTAGATCTCCAGGGAGTCGCCTTGGCGCCCGGCCCGGTGCAGCGCGATCATCAGCTGCGCGGCCAGCCGTTCCCGCAGCGGGTGCTCGGTGATCATGGCCTGCAGCTCGCCGGTCAGCTCCCCGTGGCGGCCGGCGGTGAGCTCGGCGTCCACGCAGTCCTCGAACACGGCGAGCCGCTCGGACTCCAGGCGTGCGACGTCGGCGTCGAGCCGCGGGACGTGCAGCCCGGCCAGCACCGGCCCCCGCCACTGCGCGAGCGCGCGCCGGTAGTGCCCGGACGCGGCGAGGGCGTCCCCGGCCCGCTGCCCGTCGGCGACGGCCGACCGGAAGACGAGCAGGTCGAGCTCGCCGGGCTCGACGCTCAGCCGGTAGCCGAGCGGACCGTGCTCGACGCGCAGGCCGTCGATCCGCTCGCGCAGCCGCGAGAGGTAGGTGTGCAGGTTCGAGGCGTAGGACTTCGGCGGCCGCTCCGGCCACAGCGCTTCGACCAGCACATCGACGTGGACGTGCTGGTTGGCGTTGAGCAGCAGCACGGCCAGCAGGGTGCGCTGCCGGTCGCCGCGCAGCGCGACCCAGCGCCCGGGCGGCCCCTCGACGGCGAGTGGCCCGAGCACGCCGAAGTGAGCCATGTCCACCTTCCCCAGTGCCGGAACGGCCACCGTAGCGAAGGGGTCCGACAGAAAGCGGCGGTCCCGTTAGCCCGGGCGGGGACCGTCGCGGGCACGCGCCCCTATTAGGCTCCACCCGGACATACAGGACCAACCAGGGGAGCGGTCGTGTCAGCTGGAGGCGGAACCAAGGCGATCATCGCCGCGCTCGGGGCGAACGCCGGGATCGCGGCCGCGAAGTTCGTCGGCTTCCTCGTCACCGGGTCGTCGTCGATGCTCGCGGAGTCCGTGCACTCGCTGGCCGACACCACGAACCAGGGCCTGCTGCTGCTCGGCCAGAAGACGTCGAAGCGGGCGGCCGACAAGGAGCACCCCTTCGGCTACGGCCGCGACCGGTACTTCTACTCCTTCATCGTCGCGCTGATGCTCTTCACCCTCGGGTCCGCCTTCGCGATCTACGAGGGCATCCACAAGATCGGCCACCCGGAGCCGCTCGAATCGCCCATCGTCGCCGTGGTCATCCTCCTCGTCGCGGTCGGCCTCGAGGGTTACAGCTTCTACACCGCCATCGGCGAGTCCAAGAAGATCAAGGGCGACGCGAGCTGGTGGGGCTTCATCCGCCAAGCCAAGGAGCCCGAGCTCCCCGTCGTCCTCCTGGAGGACGCGGGCGCGCTGATCGGCCTGGTCCTCGCGCTGCTCGGCGTCGGGTTGTCCGTCATCACCGGCAACCCCGTCTGGGACGGCGTCGGCACCCTCGCGATCGGGGCGCTGCTCGGGGTCATCGCGATCATCCTGATCGTCGAGATGAAGAGCCTGCTCATCGGCGAAGGCGCCAACGAGCCCGTGCTCGCGACGATCGTCGACGAGCTCGCCGCGGGCAAGGTCGAGCGGGTCATCCACATCCGCACCCAGTACATGGGGCCGGACGAGCTGCTCGTCGCGGCGAAGCTGGCGATGGTGCCGGGTCTCGACACCGCCGAGCTGGCGGCGGCCATCGACGACGCCGAGGCCCGCGTGCGCGCGAAGGTGCCCGTCGCGAAGCTGATCTACCTCGAACCGGACCTCGACCGCAGTCTCGCGAACTAGGCCTGCTCGCTCGGCGAGCCGTCACGCGTCTGACCCGATAGGGTGACGTACCGCGATACACGCAGGCCAGCCGCAGGAGGTCAACGGTGCCCGGAACGGGATTGTGGCGCACTAAATCCATCGAACAGTCCATTTCGGACACAGACGAGCCGGATACCAAGCTCCGGCGGAACCTGAGCGCGTGGGACCTCACGGTGTTCGGGGTCGCGGTCGTCATCGGTGCCGGCATCTTCACGCTCACGGCGCGGACGGCCGGTGACTACGCCGGCCCGTCGGTCTCGCTGGCGTTCGTCTTCGCCGCGATCGCCTGCGCGCTGGCGGCGCTGTGCTACGCGGAGTTCGCCTCGACCGTGCCGGTCGCGGGCAGCGCGTACACCTTCTCCTACGCCACGTTCGGCGAGTTCATGGCGTGGATCATCGGCTGGGACCTGATCCTCGAGCTCGCCGTCGGCGCGGCCGCGGTGTCGAAGGGCTGGTCGGTCTACCTCGAGACGGTGCTCGGCTACCTGTTCGGCAAGGGCGCCAAGACGACGTTCGACATCGGCAGCGTGACCGTCGACTGGGGCGCGCTGGTCGTCGTCGCGATCCTGACGCTCCTGCTGGCCGTCGGCACGAAGCTGTCTTCGCGGGTCTCGATGGTGATCACCGGCATCAAGGTCGCCGTCGTGCTGTTCGTGATCATCCTGGGCATCTTCTACATCAAGGGCTCGAACTACACGCCGTACATCCCGCCGGGCGAGACCGGCGGCGCGGGCCAAACCGGCGTCGACCAGTCGCTGTTCTCCCTGATCGCGGGCGGCGCGAGCAGCTCGTTCGGCGTCTTCGGCCTGCTGGCCGGTGCCTCGCTGGTGTTCTTCGCGTTCATCGGCTTCGACATCGTCGCGACCACCGCCGAGGAGACGAAGAACCCGCAGAAGGCCGTCCCGCGCGGGATCATGGGCTCGCTGGCGATCGTCACCGTGCTGTACGTCGCGGTCTCGCTGGTGGTCGTCGGCATGACGTCGTACAAGGACCTGGCGACTTCGGCGGGCGACGGCAGCCACAAGACCCTCGCCACGGCGTTCTCCGCGAACGGCGTCGACTGGGCGGCCAACATCATCTCCTTCGGCGCGCTGGCCGGCCTGACCACCGTCGTCATGGTGCTGATGCTCGGCCAGGTCCGGATCATCTACGCGATGTCGCGCGACGGCCTGATGCCGCGCGGGCTGGCAAAGACGGGCGAGCACGGCACGCCGAAGCGCGCGACGCTGATCGTCGGCGGCCTGGTCGCGCTGGCGGCCGGCTTCTTCCCGGCGGACAAGCTCGAAGAGATGGTCAACGTCGGCACGCTGTTCGCCTTCGTCCTGGTCTCGGCCGGCGTGCTGATCCTGCGCCGGACGCGACCCGACCTGCCCCGCGCGTTCAAGGTGCCGCTGGTGCCGCTGATCCCGATCCTGGCGATCCTCGCGTGCCTGTGGCTGATGCTGAACCTGACGGTGCTGACCTGGCTGCGGTTCGTCGCCTGGATGATCGTGGGCGTGCTGATCTACTTCGGCTACAGCCGGCGGCACTCGCTGCTCGGCAAGCGGCAGGCCGACGGTCTCGACGAGCCCGTCAAGGCCCCGGAGTCCTAACCGGCGTCACCCGTCCGTGAAGCCCCGCCGATCCGCGTTCGCGCAGGTCGGCGGGGCTTTTTCGCGCGACTTCACATCGGACGATCTTGCTGTTCGTACCTAAAAGGGGACCCGGTGTAGCCGGTCGAGTGACGTGCGATACCTTTCGATCCTTCGTGTGCCACTGACGGGTGAATTACAGCAGCGTGATTCACACGCTCGGTGGTTTCGCGACCCCAGATTTCTCAAGTGCTCACTCCCCGCCGGTATCAGGAGTTCTGAATGCGCAGACGTACCTTCCGCGGCGCCGTCGCGATCATGGCGCTGACCACCGCCGCCCTCATCGGCACCGCCGGCTCCGCGCTGGCCTGCTACACCGATGACAACCGGCCGAACCCGATCCCGGACCGGGGTCACGCCGCGTGCGCGAAGGGCAAGGACCTCAACCAGAGCGATGTCGACTTCACCGGTGGTGAGGGCCAGAGCCGCCTGACCATCACCAAGGTCCACGAAGGCGTCACCGTCACTCGCATCGTCGTCATCGGCGGCGACGACGGCTTCAACGAGTACATCCCCGGCAAGGTCGGCAAGGGTGGCGAGATGTTCCCGGCGACCGCGCCGTGGAAGGACCTCCAGGCGACCAAGACCTTCAAGGGCAAGCAGCCGAACATCGACAAGTGGTTCCTCTGCGGCACGAAGACCTCGAAGCCGACCGAGACCAAGACGCCGCCGACCACCAAGCCGACCGAGACCACGAAGCCGAGCGCTCCGGCCTCCTCGGAGACCACGGTGGCGCCGACCAGCACCACGGGTGCGGCCGTCGTCCCGGCGGGCAACGAGTCCGGCACCGGTGGCGGCCTGGCCAACACCGGCTTCGACAACATGTGGCTGGTGTGGATCGCGGCCCTGCTGATCCTCGGCGGTGGCGGCCTGCTCGCGCTGCTGAAGTTCCGCCGCAAGGCTTCCGAGTGAAGCTGAGCTAGCTCGCGGTCGAAGGCCCCTCGCTCCGGCGAGGGGCCTTCACTGTTTCAAGGGGAAGTCGCCGAAGAGCAGTCCCTGCTCGCCGCCGGTGGGCTTGCCGAGGCCGGCGGCCATCGCGACGGCGTGGTCCCACTCCGCGTCGACCACGTAGTCCTGGTGCTTGAGCACCCCCGGAGCCCAGCGGTGCCGCCCGGTCGGGCCGCGCAGCGGGTCCGGCAACCAGTGGTCGCCGCCGAGGATCAGGACGCCGTTCGCGTCGGCCTTGGCCTTCAGCGGCCCGATGCCGCCTTCGGGCTGGTAGCCGACGCCGTAGAGCTGCCGGTCGGAGACCTCGTGCCGCCAGGTCGTCACGCCGCCGCCGAAGATGTCGGTGCCGCGGCACAGCGCGCGCCAGCGGCCGTCCAGGTCGGCGAAGAGCGTCTCGAGCGCTTCCTGCGGCAGCAACGCGGGGAAGGCGCGCTGGTACCCCCACTGCAGCGGCGAGCCGGCGGTGAGCACGCCGACGCGTTCGAGGTCGGCCTCGGGCAGCTCGGCCGCCAGCCGGGCGGCGGCCATGACCGTGAGCAGGCTGCCGAGGTTGTAGCCGGACAGCACGACCCGCGTCCCCGGTTCGGCGAGGTGCTCGCGCGCCCGCGCGGCCAGTTCCGGGACGACCTTCAGCGCGTAGCACGGCGGCACGGTCGGGTGCGCCGCCCGCGGCCAGAAGCAGACGAGGTCGGCCAGCGCCCCCAGGTGCCGGCTGCGCTGCGGGGTCCGCGCGGCCGTGTAGACGACGCGCAGCAGGCCCGCGGCCAGCGCGCCCAGCGCGACCACGCCGATCGCCGACAGCGGCCCGAACCAGCCGGGGACCAGCCCGAACCCGAACCGCAGCACCAGCAGCGCCGCGCCGCCCGCGGACATCGCCGAGGCGACCGTGAGGGCCAGGTGGTGCAGGTGCCGCCGCTCCCACGCCGAGCGTGCCCACGCCGCCGCGGCCTGGGCCTCCTGCCGCTCGTCGTGCTCCATCAGCTCGACGATCTTCGGGACGCCGCGGCGCAGCCGGCGCAGCGGGACGGCGACCGCGAAGCCCAGCACGGCGAGTACCGCGGCCAACGCCAGCCCGGCGCCCCACAGGACCGTGACCAGCAAGTACGTATCGGGCACGTGCAGGAGCTCCGCGCCGGAAAGCCGGCGGAGCGCTTCGGCGAGACCGGCACCGAACCCGCCGCCGAGCAGCCCGGCCAGCGCGAGCACCGGCGCGGCCGCCCAGCCGCCCAGCCAGGGCCGCAGCCGGCGCGGCTTGTGCACCCAGCCGGGCCGGGCCAGCAGCGCGGCCGGGGCCAGGAACAGCGCGAACAGCACCGTGACGGCGACCAGGGCCGCGCCGAGTCCCTCGACGACGCCGTTGGTCCCGGGCAGCGGGCCCGGGCCGGGCCGCAGCCGCACCGCGGCCACGACGACGAGCGCCGCGGCCAGCGTGATCACGCCGGGGCGGGCGAAGCGGCCGGTGTCGACGCCGATCGCGGCCGCGACGACCGTCGCGAGCACCAGCGCCAGCGTGACGATCCACACCACCAGGTCGAAGACGTTCCCCGGCACCCGGAACGGCCCGCCGAGCAGCAGCAGCGCGACCGAGACCAGCGCCGCGACGGTGTGCAGGCAGCGCAGCGCCGGCGTCTCCGGGTCGGCGCGCATCCGCAGCGGCCCCTGGGTCAGGTCGCCGTCGGCGTGCACCGCCCAGGTCGCCGACGAGATCCGGTGCAGCACGAAGATCACGACCAGCAGGGGCAGGACGCCGACCGCGATCCGCGCCGGAACCGAGCGGAGGACGTCGGGGACCACGGGCAGGCAGCCGGAACCCGGCGCGAGGCACTGCGTCGCGAACAGGTCGAGCGCGATCGCCGCGAGCTGGCCCATCAGCAGCATCGTGAGCAGCAGGGCGCCGACGCGCAGCAGGCCGCGGCACACCGCGCCGAGCACGCGCGGCAGCCGTCGCCCGGGCGGGGCCGGCGGCAGCATCCAGAACGCGACGTTGGCGAGGGAGAACGGGAACAGCAGCGCCCAGGTCGCCTTCGCGGCGCCGCCGGACGTCATCCCGTGCCACAGGTAGCCTTCGAGGGTCCGCGGGATCGACCGGCCCAGCGCCGGCAGCACGGGCCCGGGCGCCGGCCGTCGCAGCCGGTCCGCCGGGCGGATCACGCGGCCCAGCCCGTCGCCGGCGACGTCGACGGTGGAGACCGCGTCGAGCAGGGTCTCGCCGCTGGTGCCCACGAGCCCGGCGACGCGGATTTCGACGACGCGGGTGTCCGGGCCGGGCATGGGCACGGTGGAGGCCTCCTACGCGATCCTAGGGAAGGTCGAGCGGACAACGGTAGTGTTCGGACGTCATCGAGTCTTGGAGGAATCGCCACTATGACCCCCGAAAGCGTTGCCAAGCGGCACCAGACCCGCAACGGCATCGAGTTCGCCGTCGCCGACCTCGAGGCCGCCGAGTTCGGCCGCAAGGAGATCCGCCTCGCCGAGCACGAGATGCCCGGACTGATGGCGCTGCGGCGCGAATACGCGGAGGTCTACCCCCTGCGCGGCGCGCGCGTCTCCGGCTCGCTGCACATGACCGTGCAGACGGCCGTCCTGATCGAGACGCTGGTTTCGCTCGGTGCCGAGGTGCGCTGGGCGTCCTGCAACATCTTCTCGACGCAGGACCACGCGGCCGCCGCGATCGTCGTCGGCCCGCACGGCACGCCGGAGGAGCCCAAGGGCGTCCCGGTCTTCGCGTGGAAGGGCGAGTCGCTCGAGGAGTACTGGTGGTGCACCGAGCGGATGCTCACCTGGGACGGTGAGGGTCCCAACATGATCCTCGACGACGGCGGCGACGCCACCATGCTGGTGCACAAGGGCACCGAGTTCGAGAAGGCGGGCGTCGTGCCGACCCCGGACGAGAACACCTCGGACGAGTTCCGCGTGTTCCTCGAGCTGCTGCGCGACTCGGTCGCGGCCGACACCGGCAAGTGGACGAAGATCGGCGAGGGCATCCGCGGCGTCACCGAGGAGACGACCACCGGTGTCCTGCGGCTCTACCAGCTGGCCGCGGCCGGCGAGCTGCTGTTCCCGGCGATCAACGTCAACGACGCCGTGACGAAGTCGAAGTTCGACAACCGCTACGGCATCCGCCACTCGCTGATCGACGGCATCAACCGCGGCACCGACGTGCTGATCGGCGGCAAGGTCGCGGTCGTGTGCGGTTACGGCGACGTCGGCAAGGGCGCGGCGGAGTCCCTGCGCGGCCAGGGCGCGCGCGTGATCGTCACCGAGATCGACCCGATCTGCGCGCTGCAGGCGGCGATGGACGGCTACGCGGTCCGCAAGCTCGAGAGCGTGCTGCCCGAGGCCGACATCATCATCACGACGACCGGCAACAAGGACGTCGTGCTGGTCGAGCACATGGCGAAGATGAAGCACCAGGCGATCCTGGGCAACATCGGCCACTTCGACAACGAGCTCGACATGGCGGGGCTCGCCCGTTACCCGGGCATCCGCCGCATCAACATCAAGCCCCAGGTCGACGAGTGGATCTTCCCGAACGGCAACACGATCATCGTGCTGTCCGAGGGCCGGCTCCTGAACCTGGGCAACGCGACCGGGCACCCGTCGTTCGTGATGTCGAACAGCTTCTCCAACCAGGTGATCGCGCAGGTCGAGCTGTTCACCAAGCACGAGGAGTACGACAAGGAGGTCTTCCGCCTCCCGAAGAAGCTGGACGAGAAGGTCGCGAAGATCCACCTCGACGCACTCGGCGGTGAGCTGACGAAGCTGACCAAGGAGCAGGCGGAGTACATCGACGTGGACGTCGAAGGCCCGTTCAAGCCGGAGCACTACCGGTACTGAGGTTTTAGCGTTTCAGCAGGTCAGGGCCGCCCCGAAAGTGTTCGGGGCGGCCCTTTGTTCTGCGTCATGAACAGTGATAGCTCGAATGGGTGATGCGCTATCATGGAGTGGTGAAACAGTTGATCACGAGGATCGACGACGAGCTGCACGCCCGGCTGAAGGCACGAGCCGAAGCCGAAGGGCGCAGCATGAACGACCTGGTCACGGAAGCGCTGAGGGGCGTTGTGGCGAAGACCGAGACCCGAGCGGAGTGGAAGCGGCGGCTGATCGCCGAAGGCAAGGTGATCACCTACGAACCCGAAGGCGAGGTGGTGGGTCACGACAAGCTGGAGGAGATCTCGCGCGGCTGGGGCACGGCCGTCAGCGAGGCGCTCGACTGGACCAGGGGTGAACGGTGACTGTCCTCTACGCCGACACGAGCGCGGTGGTCGGTGCCTACCTCGTCGACGAGCCCGACCACGCCGAGCTGCGGAAGCTACTGATCGAAGGTGACCACGTCGTGCTCACAAGCGAGCTGACCCGGCTCGAGTTCGCGAGCGCGGTCACCGCGGCCAAGCGAACCGGCCGGATCCCGGATGCCCGCGAGTTCCTGGCCCAGTTCGACGAGGACACCCGATCGGTGTTCGGGGTCATCCCGCTGTCGCCACCACGGATTTTCGCGGCCGCTCGCCGGTTGGTCACGGACAAGTACCCGGTGCGCACCCTCGACGCGATCCACATCGCCGTCGCCATGCACGACACGGCCGAGCTGACCGGTGGTGAGCCCGTCGCCTTCGTCACGCGTGACCAGCGTCAGGGCGAAGCCGCGAAGGCCAGCGGATTCGAGGTGCTGTGAGCGTCGAACTCTTCGCCGGGATCGCCGTGCGCGACTTCGCCGGTGCGGTCGCCTGGTACGAACGCCTCTTCGGGTCCCCGCCGACGTTCGTCGTGCACGACACCGAGGTCCTGTGGGAGGTCACCCCGCACGGGTCCGTCTACGTCGTCCTGCGGCCCGAACGCGCCGGCCACTCCCTGCACACCCTCTTCGTCGACGACCTCGACGAACGCGTCGCCGGCATCTCCGCCCGCGGTATCGAACCGGCCGATCGCGAGACCTACGGCAACGGCGTCCGCAAGATCATCTACCGCGACCCCGAGGGAAACGAGCTCGGCATCGGCGGAGCGCCCGCGTAACCTCGAGCGCGGCCGGCCTCGACTTCGTGCGCCTGACCGACGAAGCGCGCAAGGCCCCGCCCGTTCCGGAGCAGAAGCGGCGCGCGAAGCACCGCGGTCACTAGGCGCGTCGCGAGCGGACGAATCCCCAGACCACGAGCGCCGCCGCGACGATCGTGAGCGTCAAGCCCGCGACCGTCACCGCCTCGCGGAACTCCGCCGTCTGCCGCACGCTCCAGTGCGTCGTCGCGATGTCGCCTGTGAACAGCGCCGCGAGGATCGTGCCGGTCGCCGCGATGCCGGCGCCGGACGTCACCTCGGTGGCCGTGTCGGTGAGGGCCGCGCCGATCGTCGTGCGGTTCTCCGGCAGGCCGCGCAGCACGTTGACGCCCGCGACGACGCCCACCACGCGCATCCCCGCCGCCACCAGCACCAGCGCGATCGCCACCCACAGGTAGCCGAACCGGCTGAACAGGCCGTAGACGGCGAGCCCGGCCACGACCGCCGCCGCGCTGATCCAGGCCGCGTGCTCGAGGCCGACCCGGCGCACGAACGGGCTGACGAACGCGCCGCCCGCGACGAGCACGACCACCTGCGGCAGCATCCCGGCCGCGGCGAGCGCGGGCGGCCAGCCCCAGTCGAGCTGCAGCTGCAGCGTCACCAGGTAGCCGAGGCCGGCGGTCGCCAGCCCGGCGGCGGCCTTGAACGCCAGGCCGCTCGACACCAGCGGGTGCGCCACCAGCTTAAGGTCGAGCAGCGGATACCGGGCCGAACGCTCGCGGACGACGAACAACACGGCCGCCACGACCGCCGCGGCGGTGGCCGTCCACGGTGCCCACGCGCCGGCGCCCTCGTTCACGAACAGCGTCGGCGCGACGAGCGCGAGCACGACCGTCGCCGTGCCCAGCACCGCGCCGAGGACGTCGACCGGGTCGCGGTGCAGGCCGGCCGGGTCGTCCGCGGCGATGCCGAACCGGACGCCGATGATCGCGAGCGCGGCCACCGGGACGTTCACCAGCAGCAGGACCTGCCACGGCGCGATCGCGAGCACGAACCCGCCGGCCGTCGGGCCGATCGCGAGCCCGACCAGGCCCACGGTCGAGATGAGGGTGGTCGCGCGGACGCGCAGGCCGTCGTCGGCGAACAGCCGGAAGGCCAGCGCCATCGAGCCCGGGGTCGTCATCGCGGCCGCGACGCCCATCGCCACCCGCACGGCGATCAGCTGCTCCGCGGTGGTGACGAACGCGGTCGCGAGGCTCGCGACGCCGAGCAGCACCAGGCCGATGAGCATGATCCGCCGCCGCCCGAACCGGTCGGCCAGCGCGCCGAAGGCCAGCATCAACCCGCCGAAGACGACCGCGTAGGCGCCGGTCACCCACTGCAGGACGGTCGTCGACGCGTGCAGCTCGCGGCCGATCGTGGGCAGCGCGACGTTGAGGATCGAGTTGTCGAGCATCTCGAAGAGGAACACCGCGGACAGCCCGGCCAGGGCCACCCACGCCTCCCGCAAGGATCGGGGGGCCGGGTCGGTGACAATGCCGGTGGTCGGTTCGGAGAGCATGCCACTAAGTTAACTGACTAAGTTTAGTGAGACAAGGGAGTGAGACGGATGCCCAGGACCGGGGAACGCGGCGGGCCGCAGACACGGGCGAAGATCTCGCAGGTCGCCACCCGGATGTTCCTCGAGCGCGGGTTCGACGAAGTCACCGTCGCCGAAGTCGCGCGGGAGGCCGGCGTCTCGAGCGTGACGGTCTTCAAGCACTTCCCGCGCAAGGAGGACCTCCTCCTGGACCGCCAGGTCGACGCGGCCGACGTCCTGCGCTCGGCGGTGCGCGACCGCGCTCCCGGCGTCGACGTGCTCGCGTCCCTGCGCGCCGAGACCTTCCGGCTGCTCGACGAGCGCCACGGGCTGTCCGGCGTCGCCGACGGGGCGATCCCGTTCTTCCGGACGGTCGCGGCGTCGCCCGCCCTGATCGCGCGCGTGCGGGAGATCGGTTCGGACCTGCAGCGGCTCCTCGCCGACGAGCTCGCGAACGACCCGGCCTTCGACGGCGACGGGCCGTTGTTCGCCGCGTTCTTCATCGCGGGCTACGCCACGGTGCTGGTGCGGACCGCGAGCCGGCTCATCGACGACGGCGACCCGGACGTCGTGGCGGAAGACCACCGCGCGCGTCTGGAACGGTTGTTCACCGCGCTGCGGGACGGAGTCGTGTGATCAGTTCCACTCGACGGCGACGCCGGCCAGCCCCGGCCCGGCGTCGTTGAAGAACGCGCTGCTCACGCCACCCATGTCGCACGCCAGCTCCTCCGCGACCACCGGCAGGGCGTCGTCGCGCGCCCGGACCTGCCGGGTGCAGCGGGCCGGCAGCGCGTTGCGGTCGAAGCGCAGCTGGACCAGGTAGCTCGCGCACCGGTCGCGCAGCATCCGGTAGTACCCCGGCGAGGCCGACCCCGAGTCGTCGCGGACCTCGAAGCAGAACACGTGGATGTCGCCCTCGGCGAGCTTGCGGTCGAACAGCAGCTCCGTCGCCATCGTGTCCGCGTCCGGGTTGCGGCGCATCCGCCCGACGCGGCAGCCCTCGTCGGTGATCAGCTCGACGTCGTCGATCCGGCACCCCGGATCGCCGTTGTACACCGTGAGGTAGCGGTCCGGCCCGTGCCGCCGGGCCCGCGTCACCAGCCGCGTGCGCAGGCTGACCTGACGGTGTTCCGCGTCGAAGGTGATCGTGTCGTGAACGGACAGCAGCTCGAGGTCGGCGTTGTAGTGGTTCGACGACGGGTACGCGCCGAGCTCGGCGAGCAGGTCCTCGACGATCGACCCCATGTCACCGGAACGCAGGTCGTGGAACGACGCCGCCGGCTGGTGGCCGCGCCGGACCAGTCGCGGCCCGATCAGCACCACGAGGGCGTCCGCGGGCAGCTGGAGGACCGATTCCAGGGCCCGGACCGCCGGGAGCGCCTTGGGCACCTCGGGCTGGCGCAGCCCGCGTTGCCAGTAACTCAGCGTCGACTGTCCGATTTGGACGCCGCGCAGCGCCAAGTGCGCGCGCAGCCGCGCGAGCGAGAGGCCGCGGTAGGCGATCGCCAGTCTCAGGGCATGGTGGAACTCGCCGGTGCGGAGCGCCTCGGTCAGCTCTTTCGGCAGCTCGGCGACCGATGCCCGGGTCGTGCGGGCGCCATCGATGATCAGTGGGAGGTTCCCGTCTTGTGCCACCGCTCGTCCCTTCACCCGACCAGTGTGTGCGCTGGGCGTGAACACCGCGGAACGTTCACGTTAGCAGCGTAGGGTGGAGGTGCCGACCCCCGTTCAGGGTGGTTGGCCTCGTTATGGTGACTGTTCCGCGTTCCGGCAACGACCCGGAACGGTCCGTTCATCCAGATGGCGTTCTTGCTCCTTGTGACCGCGTTGTTCACCGTTGTGACCACCGCTGGTTCGCCCACGTTCGAGCAGGAGGCCGTCCGTGTTGGTGAAGTCGAGCCGAGCACCCGCCACGTTGGCGGTCTGCCTGCTGTTGTGCCTGGTCGCGCCGAATGTTTCGCAAGCAGCCGCGCCCGGAGTGCCGTCGACGTACCGGAACCGGATCGTGCTGCAGTCCCAGCAGAAAAACCAGTGGTGCTGGGCGGGCTCGGGCGCCACCATCGCCGCCTTCCACGGCACCGCCGTCAGCCAGACGCGGTTCTGCCAGCTCGCCCACGGCGAGACCGGAAAGGACTGCGCGAACCTCCCGGGCACCCTCGCCGACCCGCAGCGCGCCTTCGCGAAGCTCGGGTTCGCCTCGCCCGGCCGCTACCTCGACCGCCGCATCCCCTACGCCGACATCCGGACGCAGACCGCGGCGAGCCGGCCGGTCGAGACCCGGGTCGGGTACCGCTCCGGCGGCGGCCACACGCACGTCCTCTACGGCTACGACACCAGCCGCGACTGGGTGTACTGGGGCGATCCCGGCCCGGCCAAGCGCTACAACTGGTCGACCTACGGCTTCTACACGCACAACTCGTCGTTCACCTGGACGCACACGCTCACCGGGATCTCCCGATGAGCAGGCGGGCGCTCGTGCTCGCCGTGCTGACCGGCGCGGCGCTGCTGATGACGGCACCGGTGTCAGGCGCGGCCCAGGCCGCCGTCATCAGCAGCGCCGACGCCGTGGCCGCGCACGCCGCGGCGGCGGGCCTCGAGGACACACTGGTGCGGTTCTTCGCGCAGGCACCGGATGCGAAGGGCCCGGTGACGGTCCAGGTCGAGCCGGACGCCTACCCGGTCTACGAGCTCTCGCCGGACTTCGTCGTCGGCAAGCCGGGCGCGGCACCGGGCGACTTCGCCTACTTCGCGGTGCCCGCGCGGGCTTCCGACGGCCGGACCGCGACGCTCTGGTCGGTCCGCGGCGACGACGGTGCCTGGCAGATCGGCAACATCGCCTCGGGCGACGTCGAGACGGCGTTCGCCCGCGCCCTGCCGACGGGTGCCCAGCTGCTGCACGAACCCCAGATCGACGCTTGGTACGCCGTAAGGGACGGCCGCCTTACGTCGTTGTCGGAGCGAACGACCGTTAACGTCGCCGACTACCAGCGAACGGTCGCGGCGCGGTACGCGGACAAGCTCCCCGGCTCGGCCTACGCCCGCGAAGGCGAGGCGGGCGGCTACGACGCGACGTCGCAGGTGATGCCCCGCGGCGACGGCGGCCCGGCACCGTCCGGCCACGACACCGGCTGGGTGCCGCTGCTGATCCTCGTCGGCGTGCTGGCCGTCAGTGGCGCGGGCTACGTGCTGCACCTGCGGAGGATCTCCGCCTGAAGACGAACCGGCGGGCTCGGCGTCGATCCCCTTCCACCGAGCCCGCCGGTCCACCACCGTTAGTGTGTCGTCCGTGGGTCGACTGGTGGTCATCGAAGGGCTCGACGGCGCGGGCAAGCGCACGCTCGCCGACGGGCTGACGGACGCGTTGCGCGCGAACGGTGCGAGCGTCGCGAAGCTGGCGTTCCCGCGCTACGGCGTGAGCGTGCACGCCGACCTCGTCAAGGAAGCGCTGCACCGCGGGCACGGCGACCTCGCGGACTCGGTGTACGGCATGGCCGTGCTCTACGCGCTCGACCGCAGCGGCGCGGCCGAGGACATCCGCGCCCTGCGGGACGCGCACGACGTCGTCCTGCTCGACCGGTACGTGGCGTCCAACGCCGCGTACGCGGCCGCGCGCCTGCGCCAGGACGCGGCCGGCGAAGTCGTGAAGTGGGTGTGGGAGCTGGAGGTCGGGCGGTTCGGCCTGCCCCGCCCCGACGCGCACCTGCTGCTGCGGGTCGCGCCCGCGGTGGCGGCCGAGCGGGCCGAGCGGCGCGCGGAGGCGGAGACCGACCGCGAGCGCGACGCGTTCGAGACCGATGACGGCCTCCAGCGCCGGTGCGCGGCGGTGTACGACGAGCTGGCGGCGTCGGGCTGGCTCGCGCCGTGGCACGTGCTGGACGGCGTCGCGGGCGTCGACCTCGAAGCGCTCGCGAAGACGCTGCTAAACCCGTAGCCGGGCCGGGTCGAACCTCGCGATCGGGAAGTCCGTCGCGCCGTCGATCACCAGGTCCGCGACGATCTCGCCGATCACCGGGGCGAACTTGAAGCCGTGCCCGGAGAACCCGCACGCCAGCACCACCCGCTCCTCCTCCGGGTGCGGGGCCACGACGAAGCTTTCGTCGGCCGTGTCGGTGTACATGCACGTCGCCGCGCGGAGGAACGCTCCCGGCAGCGTCGGCAAATGCCGTTTGACGACCGAAGCGATCTCGTGGACCTCCTCGGCCGACACCGTCCGGTCGATGCCGTCCGGGGTGCACGCGCGGCCGCCGGTGTGGAACGCGACCTTCACGCCGTCCGCGGACGCGTTGTGCGCCGGGAAGCCGTAGAACGTGTAGCCGTCGCCCTCCCAGAGGTACACGGGATGCCGCCGGAACGGTTCGGCTCCGCCCGAAGGCGCGAACCAGTACTGTGCACCTTACGTCGTACGGTGAACTCGACGCCGAAGCCGCGCAGCAGCTCGCCGGCCCATGCGCCGGGGCACAGCACGAGCCGGTCGGCCGTGTAGTAGCTGTGCGAGGTCCCGACGCGCACGCCGCCGGCCATGGTGCTCCACGTGAACACCTTCTCCTCGTGGTGCAGTTCGGCGCCGCACCGCGCGGCGAGCTGCAGGTGCGCGGCGACGGTGCCCTCGGGCGACACCAGTCCGGCGCCCGGTTCGTACAGCGCCACCTCGTCCGCCGACGGTGTCATGGTCGGGAACCGGCGGCGGATCTCGCCGGCGTCCAGCAGTTCGTGCGGGATGCCGAACGCGCGAGCCGACGCCACGCTGCCGGTGATCGTGCGCGAGTCCGCGCGGCCGACCATGAGCCCGCCGCAGCGGGTGAACAACCGGCGTCCGCTGTCGCGCTCGAGGCCCTCCCACAGCTCGTGGGCACGCAGCAGGAGCGGCACGTACTCGGGACCTTCGAGGTACGCCTGGCGCGTGATCCGCGAACCGCCGTGGCTCGAGCCGCGGTTGTGCACCGGCGCGAACTGGTCGACGCCGAGCACCCGCTGCCCGCGCCGCGCCAGCCGGTACGCCGCGGCGCTGCCCATCCCGCCGAGGCCGAGCACGATCACGTCGTAGTGCGTCATGCGACCCGCCCCGGGACGCGCTCGCCGAAGTACCCGATTTCCACCGGTGTCCCGGATCGGCTGTGCTCCACCGGCAGCCAGGCGTACGCGAGGGCGTGGCCCAGGGTGTGGCCGTACCCGGCGCTGGTGACGTACCCGGCCGCGCGGCCCTCGACGTACACGGGTTCCTTACCTTGTAAGACCCGCCCGGTAGTCAGCCGGGTCAGCCGGCGGCTCACGGTCGCCGCGGAACGGCCCGCCAGCGCGTCCCGGCCGAGGAAGTACCCCTTGTCGCGGTGGACGGCGTCCCCGAGCCCGGCCTCGTAGGGATCGTGCTCGGTGCTGAAGTCGACGCCGGCGACGGTCGTCCCCGCCTCCATCCGCAGACTCGTTAACGCTTGATAACCCGCGACGGCGATGTCGCGTTCGCGCAGCGTGTCCCACAGCCGGCGGCCCAGGTCCGCCGTCGTGTGCAGTTCCCAGCCGGGTTCGCCCACGGTGGACAGTCGCAACGCGACGACCGGGACGTCTACAACGTAAGTCTCTTCGGCGGAGAAGTCCGTCGTGGACAGTTCCGGGAGGACGGAGTCCGCCCGCGGTCCCCAGACGCCGAGGCAGCACGTGCCCGGGGTCGTTTCGTGGACCTGGACGGTTCCGTCGCCGGGCAGGTGCCGCCGCAGCCAGGCGAAGTCGAGGCGCCCGCCGGCGCCGACGTGGAACCGTTCGTCGCCGAGGCGCGCCACGGTGAGCCGGCCGCGCACTCCGCCGTCTTCGCCGAGCAGGAGCGTTCCCGTGAACGTTCCCGGCGGGTGCGCCAGGTCGCTGGTCGTCATGGTCTGCAGGAACGGCAGGGCGCCGGGGCCGGTGACGGCCAGCCGCGGCGCGGACGTCAGGTCGAACATCGCGACGCGTTCGCGGGTGACGATCGCTTCCGCGCCGGCCTCGGCCGAGTACCGGTCCGGCCGCACCCAGCCGTCCGCCGCGCCGAAGTGCGCGCCCAGCGCGATCTGGCGCTCGTGGAAGGGGCCGGTCCGCACCGGCTCCGCGGTGAACCGGGACGACGGCGCGAACCGGGCGAGGTCGCAGCCGTGCAGTGCGAGCGCCGGCTGCCCGTCGACGAGCCAGCGCGCCAGCTCGCGCGTGACCCCGGCGGAGTGCTCGGCGCGGACGGCCTTCGCCACCCAGAAGCCGTCGAGCTCCGGGTGTTCGCCCAGCACCGGCATCCCGTCCGGGGTGCCCGGCAGCGGGATCGTCGTCGTGGTCGCGGCTTCGGCGTCCCGCAGCGCCGGCAGGAGCGCGACCGCCGTGTCCCACGCGCCGCCGATGCCGAGCCGGTCGACGTGCTCGCGGACGGTCAGCCCGGTGTCGAGGTCGCGCAGCACGGGCTTGCCCGCTTGGACGTGGTCGTCGTTGTGCCCGGCCAGTTCCGGCAGTGGTGACGTCCGCGCGTACCGCAGCCGCAGCGGCGCTTCGGGCAGGGCGAGCCCGTCCGGGCCGTCGCAGAAGACGACGACGTCGGCCCGCACCCGGCCGGCCGCCGTGACGACGCCGGTGACGCGGCCGCCGGCCCGTTCGACCGTCACGACTTCTTCGGCGCTGAACCGCGCGCCCCGGGCTTTCGCGCGCCGGGCTTGGGCTTCGGCCGCGCGCCGCGCGTGCAGCAGGCCGTCGCCGGGGACGTGGAACCCACCCAGCAACCGGGTTCCGTCGAGGAGCGGGTGCAGGTCGGCGCACTCGCGGGGCGTGCGCAGGAACCCGCGCACGCCCCACGACGTCGCCCAGCCGTGGCGCCGCCGCAAGTCCGCGAGCCGCTCGGGAGTGGTCGCGAGGTCCAGGCTGCCGACCGGGTTGAAACACCACTGGCCGTCGAGGCCGCCGTACTTCGCGGCGGTGTACTTCGCGAACTCGGTCAGCGTGCGGTCCGCGTCGGTCCGGAACACCAGGCCCGGCCCCTCGTCCGCCTCGCCGGCGCCCAGGACGGTGACGTCGGTCCAGCCGCGCTCGGTCAGCTCGTCCGCCAGTGCGCAGCCGAGCAGGCCGCCACCGGCGACGACCACCCGGGGCCGTGCTGCCATCTGTTCCTCCGGGCGACGAAGTTGCGTCCTCGGCAACAAAGTGCGTGATGCGAGACGCGCTGTCAAGCGCCCGAAAAGGTGCCCGCTCAGGCGCGGGCGAACTCCATGACCCAGTTGGATTCCCAGGTCCGCCCGCCGTCGGCGGAGAACTCCTGCTCCCAGCGCGGCGAGGACGTGGTCGTGCCGGTCCAGGCGTAGTGCACCTTCACCGGCACGCCTTCGTGGGTGTCGTCGCCGTGGAAGTCGCCGCGGCCGCCGTCGAAGCGGCCCACGACCGGGGGCTGGAGCAGCCCGGTCCGGCTGTTGGCCCAGTGCAGCGACCACTCCTCGCGCTCGACGTCGAAGAGCCGGAGGGTGCAGCCGCGGCTGCCGAGCGTGGGGAAGACGATCTCGTCCAGGTTGCCGCCGCCCTCGAAGAGCGACCAGCAGGTCGCCGTGCCGGGGAAGACGGTCCAGTCGTCGCTGCCGGCGAGCAGCTTGCCGAGCCGCCGGTTCGTCACGGTCCAGGAGCCGATGAGGAAGTCGAAGTCGTTCATGACGGCGATCTTGGGACGCGGCCACTGACACCTTCTGTCAGTGGCCGCTGGCAGACTTCGCCGGGTGCGTGCGAGCCGGCTGGTGTCCTTGCTCCTGCTGCTGCAGAACCGCGGCCGGATGAGCGCGGCGAAACTGGCGGCGGAGCTGGGCGTGACGCCGCGAACCGTCTACCGGGACGTCGAAGCGCTGGCGGCCGCGGGCGTCCCGATCTACGCCGAGACCGGCCCGGACGGCGGCTACCAGCTGATGGACGGCTACCGCACCCGGCTGACCGGGCTGACCGCCGGCGAGGCCGGGTCGCTGTTCCTCACCGGCCTGCCGCAGCCGGCCGCGGAGCTGGGCCTGGGCGCCCAGGTGGCCGCGGCCGAGCTGAAGCTGATGGCCGCGCTGCCGACGCCGTACCGGGACGCGTCCGTGCGGATCCGGCAGCGCTTCCACCTCGACGCGCCGGGCTGGTACCGCGAAGCGGACCCGGTGCCGCAGCTGCTCGCGGCGGCGGAAGCGCTGTGGCAGGACCGGATCGTCGAGGTCTCCTACCGCCGCTGGTCGCCGGAGCCCGGCGTGGTGACGCGGCGGTTGCACCCGCTCGGCCTCGTCCTCAAGGCCGGTGTCTGGTACCTCGTCGCCGGGCCGCGCGTGCGTACCTACCGCGTCGGGAACATCGAGCGGTTGCGGACGCTCGACGAGCACTTCACCCGGCCGGACGGCTTCGACCTGGCGGAGTTCTGGCGCGCGAACGTCGAAAGCTACGAGGAAAGCGAAGCCGGCGAGACCGCCGTCGTACGGCTGTCATCGGCGGGAATCGAGGCCCTGCCGGACATCCTGGGCCCGCGAGCCACCCGGCTCGTGCGGCGCACGCTCGGCCCCGCGGACGGCGACGGCTGGCGGCGCGCCGAGATCCCGATGGAGAGCGTGGCCCACGCGGCGGCAGGCGTGCTCCGGCTCGGCGCGGACGCGCAGGTGCTGGCGCCCGCGGAACTGGTGGCACACCTGGGAACCACGATCCGCGCGATGGCGCTGCTGTACCCCTAGTCCCGGCTGCGCTAGTCCCGAAAATAGCCCAGCTGCGCGGAAAGGTCGTCGGCCGCTTCGGTCATCGGCCGCACGATCTGCTTCACCCGCTGCTTCGAAAGCCGGTACGACGGGCCCGAAGCGCTCATCGCCGCGACGACGTCCCCGCCCGGGCCGTGGATCGGCACGGCGACCGCGTGCATGCCGAGCTCGAGTTCCTCGTAGCAGGCCGCGAAGCCGTCTTCGAGCACTCGTTCCAGCTCGGTCATCAGCTCGTCCGGCTCGACCGTCGTGCGCGGCGTGTACTGCTCCAGCTTCCGCTTCAGCACCCGCTTGCGCTCGGTTTCGCCCATATACGCCAACAAGATCTTGCCGCTGGAGGTCGCGTGCAGCGGCGTCCGCTGGCCGGTCCAGTTCTGCGTCGTGATCGCCGCCGAGCCGCGGGCCTGGCTGATGTTGATCGCGACGCCGTCGTCGGCGATGGCGATGTTCACCGTTTCGCCCAGCTCTTCGGCGAGCGACAGGCAGCTGGCCCGGCCGAGCTTGGCCAGGTCCATCCGGCCCGTCGCGGCGCCGGCCAGCCGCACGATGCCGAAGCCGATCGCGTACTTCCCGCGTTCGCCGAGCTGCTCCACGAGGCCTCTGGACTCCAGGACGCTGAGCAGCCGCGACGCCGTCGACTTGTGGACGCCCAGCTCGCCCGCGATCTCGGTGATGCCAGTTTCGCCGTTGCGGGCGAGCAGCTCCAGCACGCTGATCGCCCGGTCGACCGACTGCACCTGGCTTTGTGTTGCGTTGCCGCCAGCCGAGGCATGCTTTCCCGCCGAGGTTGCGTCAGCAGAGTCCTGGTTCCGCATAGCGCAACACTATCCGTTTTGTACCGCGCCTATCGGCTGAGTGGGCGAATCTCTTGACGCGGCCGCCATCGGGGCCGGATTGTTGCGCAAGAAGCGCAGAGTCGCGCGATGCGCAACATTCACGAACCGTCCCGGCACCCCGCCAGTCTTTTCCGGAGGCCCCGATGATCCGAGCGTGCGCCGTCGCCGACCTGCCCGTTGGCGAAGCCCTCCGCCTCGACGGCCCGGTCCCGATCGCGCTGTTCCACACCGAGGACGGCTTCTTCGCCATCGACGACACCTGCACCCACCAGGACGCCTCGCTCGCGGACGGCTGGCTCGAGGGCTGCTTCGTCGAGTGCCCGCTGCACGCCGCGCAGTTCGACCTGCGTACCGGCCTGCCGACCTGCCTGCCGGCCAAAGCGCCCGTGCGCACGTACGGCGTGGTCGTCGCGGACGGCGAAGTGCACGTCGACGCGCCGGTCCCGGCCATCTCCTGACTTTTTCCCGCAGGTCCGTGAAGGCCGCGTGCCGGCCGGAACGGACCGGGCAACG
>NZ_JBEXVF010000052.1:0-68632 GCF_040629235.1 Amycolatopsis sp. NPDC005961
TGAGTGAGAAACCGGGTCAGAACACGGTTTCTCACTCACGACCGGCCGCGGCAGACCCGGGAGGCTAGCCGCGGTTGACTTCGCTGATCCGATCCTGGAGCCGTTGCCGCGTGGACGAAAGCGCGTCCCGCGGCTCCGGCTCCGGTACCGGCTCCCCGGTCGCCTCGCCCGCCGGGCCGGCGACCGGGAACACCTGCTTCTCCCCAGGCAGCGGGACCCCGGGGCAGATCGTGGCGGCGGGCCGGGCGGCGCCGAGGAAGTAGCCGCTCACCAGATCGTCCACACAGGAATTGCCGCTCACCGCGTACTGGCCGTGGAACGGCGAATCCGCCACCGAGACCATCGGGACACCGGCCGCCCGCGCCGCCGACTCGGCCTGTTCGTAGCCGGTCTGCGGGTCGAACTCGCCCTGGACGACCAGGACGTTCTTCGCCGCTTCCGGTGACAGCCGGGGCAACGGCTGCCGGGGGAGGTCGGACCAGTAGCCGCACGCCTCGCTGAGCCCGTACGCCCAGCCGAACAGCGGGTACTGCGGGCCCTGCACGTCGCTGAGCACCTTGTACCAGGTCGCCGCGCGGGTCGGCTGGTCGCCGCACGCCACCGCCAGGCGGGTCCCGCCCACGTCCGCGTAGTCGGGCTCGGGCGGGGCCACGTCCCTGGCCGTCAGCTGCGCGGCCGGGCGCCCGAACGTCGTGCGCGCCACGCGGTCGAGGTCGGCGGGCGCGGGCGGGGCCGTGCCGTCGAGAGCCGCCAGTCCCTTGGTGAGGATCAGCGCGCCGACCAGCCACTGCTTCGTGCTGCCGTTGCCGACGAAGACGTGGTCGAAGGCGTCCGGCGACACGCCCTCGTCGCGGAAGTAGGCCCGTACCCGCTCCCAGTTCTTCTTGACCGCCGAGGCCGTCTTGCCCAGCTGGTCCGGGTACCGGCGGGCCAGCCAAGGCGCGTAGACGCGGTCGAACTGCCGCTGGTCGATCTTCGGGAACGCCTCGAAAGCGGCCTGGAGCCGCCCTTCGAAGTCGACGCTGGAGTCGAGGACGACCCGCCCGGCGTGCCCGGGGAAGAGCGACGCGTACTTCGCGCCGAGCCAGGTGCCGTAGGAGTAGCCGAGGTAGTTCAGCTTCTCGTCGCCCAGCAGCGCGCGGATCAGGTCCATGTCGTGCGCGGTCTGCCAGGTGGTGACGAAGGGCGCGAGCGCGTCGCTCTGGCAGGCCTCGGCCAGCGCCCGCGGCGTCCGCTGGTGCAGCGCGATGCTGGCGGCCGACCGGTTCCGCGCGTCGAGGTCGTCCCCGGCGGGGATCCGCCCGGTCGGCACCCGGCAGACGAGTCCCTTGTCGTCGCCGCCCTCCTGGCCGGTGCCGCGCGGGTCCATCCCGACGAAGTCGTAGTGCTCGCTGACCGCCGGTTCCAGGCCGGCCAGCACGCCGGCGAGCGAGGTGCCCTGGCCGCCGGGCCCGCCGGGGTTCACCAGGATCGCGCCCCGCCGCTCCCCGGTCGCGGCGACTCGGCTGATCGAGACCTGGAGGTCCTTCCCGGCGGCCGGCGCGGACCAGTCCCGCGGGACGGTGATCCGCGCGCACCGGTCCCGGTCCGCCTTGAAGGGGCAGGCACCCCAGGCGACCTTCTGGGTCAGGTAGGGCGCGAGCGGATCGGGCGTGGTCGCGGCGGCCGGCGCCGTGGCCGCCACCAGGACCGCGACGGCCACCGCCAACCCCGCTCGCGACGTCCGCACCGCAGCTTCCTCCCTTGGTCCCCGGGCCACCCCGGGACCACCCAAGCACGGGGGGACGGGCGCGGGCAGCCCGGAGACCACCGTTCGCGCCGCGGATTCCCTCGATCCGGTGACCGGCGGGGGCGTCAGCTGGGCGGTTCGGCCTCTTCGACGTCCTCGTGCTCGGGCTTCTTGCGCTCGGTCTCGGGGATCTCGATGTCGAGGTCGACGTCCGGGACGCCGGGCGGGCGGGGCACGTCGGGGCTGATGGGTTCCTTCTCGGCTTCGGTCATGGCGGCCGGTTACCCGGGAGCCGGGCTTCCCAAGCCCCCGGTCACCGGCAGAACGCCGTGTCCACAGTGGACAACACCGCGACCGCCGCCTTCTCGCCGTCGCCGAAGGTGCCCGGCAGCGCGGTCACCGCCAGCCCGACCGAACGGCCGTCTTCCGTGGCGCCACCACGGGTTTCGTAGCCGTCGATGTCGCCGCCGTGTCCCCAGTAGACGCCGCCGCAGCTCAGCGGGACACGGAACAGGCCGAGGCCGTACTCCCACCCCGGGAACAGCGGCGCGGACACCGTCTTGCGCATCTCGGCCAGCTGCGCGGGCGGCAGCAGCTCGCCACCGAGCAGCGCGCGCGAAAGCCGGGCGAGGTCGCTCGGCGTCGAGATCAGCTGACCGGCCGCGCCGCCCCACGACGGGTCCATTTCGGTCGCGTCGACGACCTTCGCGGACGTGCTGTTCGCGAGCGCGTAGCCGTGCGGGTGCGGCCCCTGGATGGTCTCGTCGCCGGGCTGCGGCCAGTACGTGTCGCGCAGGCCCGCCTTCGCGATCACCCTCTTCGTGATCTGCTCCTGCACCGGGCGCCCGGTCACGTGCTCGATGAGCAGGCCGGCCAGCAGGTAGTTGGTGTTGCTGTACTCCCACTTCGCGCCCGGCGCGAACTTCGCCGGGTGGGCCAGCGCCGCGGCGAGCAGGTCGTGCGGCTGGAAGAACTTGTGCTGGACGTCTTCGAAGTTCTCCACACCGATGTACTCGGTGTAGTTCGGCAGCCCGCTCGTGTGCTGCAGCAGCTGCCGCACGGTGATCGCGTTCCCGTCGATGCCCTCGCCGCGCACCAGCCCGGGCAGGTACTTCTCGATCGGCGCGTCCAGCTCGACCTTGCCCTCGGCCACGAGCTGGAGCACGACGACCGCGGTGAACGTCTTCGTGTTGCTGCCCGCGCGGACCCGGCCGTCGCGCGGGACCGGGACGCGGCGGTCGAGGCGGGCGGACCCGGCGACCAGCGACGCCGACGTACCGTTCTTGCCCACCCAGGCGAGGGCGGCCGGGAACTTCTCCTGGCTCACCAGCGCGTCGAGACCGTCCTGCACGGGCGACCTCGGGTTCGCGGCCGCCGCCGTGGTCAGGCCGCCCAGCAGCCCCGCCACCGTCAAGATCACTGCACCCTTGCGCATCGGTTCTCCTCGCTTGATCCGGTTCGATACGGAAATGCTGCTCGAATCCGGCGCGAAGATCAGTAGCGCGGGCTACCGGATCCCCGGTAGCGCTGGCGCTACCGCGGGCAAATGCGTTGCCGGCGGGATCTTCCCGTGCCACGGTGTCGCCGTGAGTTCGACGATGCGTGCGGCGGTCTGTGTCGGAGCGGGTGGCCCGGAGGTCCTGGAGGTCCGTGACCTGCCGGTACCGGCGGTCCGGGACGGCTGGACGCTGGTCCGGGTGAAGGGGGCCGGCCTGAACCGGTCGGAGCTGCGGACCCGGCAGGGGCATTCGCCGGACGTGCGGTTCCCGCGGGTGCTCGGCATCGAGTGCGTGGGGGTCGTGGCCGAGTCGGCCGCGCTGCCGGAAGGCACGACCGTCGCGGCGGTGATGGGCGAGATGGGACGCGAGTTCGACGGCGGCTACGCGGAATACGCGCTGCTGCCGGACGACCTGCTGATGCCCTTCACCACCACGCTGTCCTGGGAGGTCCTGGCGGCGCTGCCCGAGACCTACCTGACGGCCCAGGGCGCGCTCGACACGCTGGACATCGCGCCGGGAACACGCTTGCTGATCCGCGGCGGGACGTCGTCGGTCGGGCTGGCGGCGGCGTCGATCGCGGCCGGCCACGGCGTCGAGGTCGCGTCGACGACCCGGCGTCCGGACAAGGCCGGCGCGCTGACCGCGGCGGGCGTCGCCCACGTCCTCGTCGACGACGGCCCGCTGGACCTGCCGTGGGTACCCGACCACGTGCTCGACCTCGTCGGCGCGCGCACGGCGGTCGACTCGCTGAACCTGGTCCGCCGCGGCGGCACGGTCTGCGTGGCCGGGTCGCTGAGCGGGTGGTCGATCGCGGACTTCCAGCCGGTGGCGATGATCCCCTCCGGCACGAAGCTGACGGCCTTCCACAGCAAGGACATGAAGGGCCGCGCGGACGTGCTGCAGCGGATCGTCGGCGAGGTCGAGGCGGGGGTCCACCAGCCCCACGTCGACCGGGTCTTCGGGCTGGCCGAGATCGTGGCCGCGCACCGGTACATGGAGGACGACCAGGCCAGCGGGAAGCTGGTCGTGATCCCCTGAGGGGTCACGCGCCGGACCGGGTCGCCCAGCCGCTGTCGTCGTCGACCTTGAGCTGGGCGTCTCCGAGGAGGGTCAAGGCGCCGAACTGCTCGTCGGGAGCGGCGGTGCGCAGGTCGGCGAACACCCGTGCCTGGGCCCCGGTCACCCGCCAGGCGCCCTTGATCTCCGCTTTCAGCACCGAAATCCCGCCGTCGAACCGGGCGCCGGCCAGCTCGGTCCGGCCGTGGAAGGTCGCGCCGGAGAACAGTGCCGGGCCCTCGACCCGCAACTCGCCGAGCCGGTTGACGCCGTGCAGCCGGGCCCGGCGGGCGATGAGCCGCCCGAGGCTGCGGCCGGTGAGGTCGAGGTATTCGAGGTTCGCTGCCGTCAGGTCGAGGTCGTAGCGGACCGCCCCCTCGTCGGCCCGGCCGGGCAGCAGCGCGGCGATCAGCCGCTGGGCGGTGAGGCGGACCTGCTGTTCGCGGTCGGCTTCGGCGATCCGCTCGGCCGGCCAGTCCTCGTCGGGTTCCGGCTCGAACTCGTCCGGGTTGTCCGGCCGCGCGTCGTACCCGGGGTGGCCGAACGGGCGGCGCAGGTACGCGCACAGCACGTCGAGCACGGTCTGGGTGTAGGCCGGGCGGGTGCGCGCCAAGCCGGCCAGCGCGTGCAGCGCACCGACCCGGACCTGGTCCGCGGCGTGCCCGAGCAGCTCGACGGCCTTGGCGAACTGCTCGTTCTCCGTGCGCTCGCGATCCTGCTGAGCGCGGGTCCGCTCGACTTCGTGACGCGCTTCCTCGGTGCGCCGCCGGCGGTCGTTGATCCAGAGGGCGTAGACGGCGAGGATCGCACCCCCGGCCAAGCCGCCGGTCTTGAGCGCGTCACCCCGCGGCGTGGCGGGGTCGCCCAGCAGCCAGCCGGTCACGAGCAGGAGCGCGCCGCCCGCGCTCAGCACGCTCCCGATCAGGAACAGCCGGTACCGCACGACGGCGGCTCGCGAGCTGAAGAACGCGATGGCCGCGAGCACGACGGCGACCGCACCGAGCGCCAGACCGGGGACCAGGAACCAGACGAAACCCACAAGACGCAGATTGTGGCACGCGGCCGGCCGGTCCGGGGGCGCCTCGACTCAGAGGTCGAGCACCAGCCGGGGCGAGCACGAGCGCGAAACGCAGATCATCATCACCTCGGCCGTCCGCCGTTCTTCCGCCGTCAGCACCGAGTCGCGGTGGTCCGGGGTGCCGCCGAGGACGCCGGTTTCGCACGTGCCGCACGTGCCTTCCTGGCACGACGACAGGACGGTGAGCCCCGACTCCTCGATCACCTCCAGGATCGACCGGTCCGCCGGGACCGCGAGGACGCGGCCCGACCCGGCCAGCTCGACCTCGAACGCCGTCCGCGGGCCGTCGTCCGCCACCGGGGCGAACCGCTCGACGCGCAGGGCGCCCTCGGGCCAGCCGGCGCAGTGCTGTTCCACCGCCGCCAGCAGCGGTTCCGGGCCACAGCAGTAGACCGCGGTGTCCGGCCGCGGCTCGGCCAGCAGCGCGGGCAGGTCGAGCAGGCCGTGCTCGTCCTGCGGCCGGATCGTCACGCGGTCTTCGTGGCGCGCGAGTTCGGCGGTGAAGGCCATCGACGAGCGCGTCCGGCCGCCGTAGACGAGCTGCCACTCGCGGCCCGTTTCGGCGACCCGGTCGATCATCGGCAGGATCGGCGTGATGCCGATGCCGCCGGCGACGAACAGGTAGCGCTTGGCGTCGACGAGCGCGAAGTGGTTCCGCGGTCCGTCCGCCTGGATGCGTTGTCCGGCACCGAGTTCGTCGTGGACGTACGCCGACCCGCCCCGGCCGTCGGGCTCACGGAGGACCGCGACCTGGTACGCCGCCGGGTCGCCGGGCCGTCCGCACAGCGAGTACTGCCGGGTGCCGCCGGGCAGCAGCAGGTCGATGTGCGCCCCCGGTTTCTAGGCCGGGAGCGGCTGCCCGTCCGGCGCCCGGAGCGTCAGCCGGACGACGCCGTCGGCGAGCTTTTCCTTGTCCGCCACCACCAAGTCGAGGGTCATGCGTCGTGCCCTTCGGGATGGGCGAGGAGCCAGTCCCACAGCGCCACGGGGTCGTCGAACTCGCGCTCGGCCGAGCAGTGGCAGACCGCGCGCAGCCGGTCGGTGCCCAGCACCCAGTGGATCCGGTAGACGCGGTCACCGGTGAGCATCGGCCCCGTCACGACGTCACCAGGCGCTGCAACAGCCGGCGCGCCGCGAGGCCGCCGGTGTCGATGTTGATCGACAGCTCCTGGTAGCCGTCCGGTTCGGCGGCGAGCACCCGCTCGAGGACGTCGAGCGCTTCGACGTCCTGCAGGACGACCGTGCGGTTGTTCTCCGCGAGGAAGGCCGACACGCCGTCGTCGTCGAGGGCGAAGTCCCGGGCCACCGCCCAGAAGTCGTGCGTCGAGTGCTCGGTCTCGGGCGTGATCGCGTAGACGACTTCGACGTGGAAGGCGTCCGGGTCGCTGCCGTCCGGGTGCGGCACGGAGCCGACCGGCGCGATGCGGCTGTGCAGCTTGTAGAGGCACGGCGGCGTGTACTCGATGTCCTGCCAGCGGGTGATCCGGCCCTGCAGGCCGGTGGACTTGGCGTAGAACGGCGGGCACGCCGCGTCGGCCATGTGCCGGGACACGTAGACGACGCCGGCCTCGTCGTCGACCTCCGTCGTGATCGGCGTATCGGCGACCTCCGGCGTGCCGATGTAGCCGCCGTGCAGGTAGGTCTCGTGCGAGAGGTCGAGCAGGTTGTCGACCAGCAGCGAATAGCGCGCCTTCAGCGGCTCCATCCCGGCGACCGTCGTGTACCCGGGGGAGGCGAGGTACGGGGCCCGCGGGATCTTCGCGGCATCCGCTTTTTCCGGGTCGCCGATGAACACCCAGACGAAGGAGTCCTGTTCCACCACGGGGTAGCTCCGCAGCCGCGCGGTCCGCGGCACCCGGGTCTGGCCGGGCACGGACACGCACTTGCCGTCGACGCCGTAGGTGAAGCCGTGGTAGCCGCAGACGACCTGGTCGTCGACGAGCCGCGACGGGGCCTGCGACAGCGGGAACCGGCGGTGCACGCAGCGGTCGGCCATCGCGGTGACACCGCCGTCGCGGGTCCGCCAGAACAGGATCGGCTCGGCGCAGATGGTGCGGCTGAACAGGTCCTGGCCGATTTCGGAGCCGTACGCGGCGACGTACCACTGATCGCGGGGAATGGCGCTCATGGGGTTTCGTCCTCTCGTGGCGGGGCTCACAGCCTGCGCTCACGGCGAGACGCCCGCGAAGGGCATTTTCATAAGATGGAAAGCTCAGCCGAGCGCGCGGGAGATCGCGCGGGCGCTGGTCATCACCAGCGGGGCCAGCGCGTGCGGCGACGCGCTGCCGTACCGGACGACGAGCGAGACGGCGGCGACGACCTGGCCGCGCGCGTCGTGGACGGGCGCGCCGACCGAGAGGCTGTCGAGGGTCACCTGGCGTTCGCTGGTGGAGAAGCCGTGGGTGCGCACGTCGGCCAGCATGTGCCGCAGGCGGTCCGGGTCGGTGACGGTCTCGGGGGTGTACCGCTCGATCGGGTTGCGGAGGACGTCCTCCTGGACCTCGGCGGGCGCGTGGGCGAGCAGGACGAGCCCGACGCCGGTCGCGGTGAGCGCGAACCGCCCGCCGACGCGCGTCAGCACGGGCACGGCGCCGGTCCCGGCGATCCGCTCGATGTAGACGACTTCGGTGCCTTCGCGGACCGCGAGCTGCACGTTCTCGCGGGTGATCTGGGAGAGGTCTTCGAGGAACGGCAGGGCGCGCTCACGCAGCCCCAGCCCCCGTGGCGCGAGCGACCCGAGTTCGAACAGCCGCAGCCCGACGCGGTAGACGCCGGAGTCGTCTCGCTCGAGCGCACCCCACTCGCAGAACTCCCGCAGGACGCGGTGCGCGGTGGCGGCGGGCATCCCGGCCCGGCGGGCGATCTCGCCGAGCCGCAGGGCGGGGTGGTCCGGGGTGAAGGCCGCGAGGACCCCCAGCGCCCGCCCGAGAACCGGCCCGGTGGGCCCCGGAGCACGACCTCGACGCGGCACGGCCACCGAGCTTAGTGGACGCGCGCGCCACCCTCGGGTGCGCCGAAGGGGGACCTTCCGGCGTGGTCCCCCCTCGGCGTCGGCGGTTCAGAGGCCGCGGGCGACGATGTCGCCCTGGCTCGTGGTGGCGCGGATGGCGAGCTCGGCGGTGCCGGTGTTCTTGAGGGTGTTGTCGATGCGGCCGTAGGAGGTGCCGGCGTCCAGCGAAGCCGAGACGCCGGGAGCGGCGCCGACGTCGATGGAACCGGCCTGGGTCGTCAGCGTGACCAGGCCGCTGGTCGCCTCGCCGATGCGGATGTCGCCGCGGGCGGTGGTGATCTCGGCCGGTCCGGCCAGGCGGCCGATCTCGACATCGCCGTCGGTGGCGGTGAGGTGGACGCTCGCGGCTTCGTCGAGCTTGATGTGGCGGTACGCGCCGGTGAAGGTGACCTCGCCCAGGCGGCCGGTGCCGTCGAGTTCGGTGCCGGCGGTGGTCGCTTCGACGCGGGAGTCCGCGGGCAGCGCGACGGTGACCTCGACGGATCCCGAAGGGCCGAAGTACTGGTTGCGGCCCTGCGGGGTGTGGACGCGCAGCACGCCGTCTTCGTAGGTGACGGTGGTCTGCGCGGCGGCCTTGACGTCGCGGTTCTTGCCGGGGTCGGCGGGGCGGACCTCGACGGTGGTGTCGGCGCGGTCGGCGGCGGCGAGCCGGATGCGGCCGGCGGCCAGGTCGAAAGCGGCGGTGATCGGGGCGGCGGTGGCGAAGGTGCGCATCGTGTTCTCCTGGGTTCGTGGCCCCCGGCGCTGGGGACGAGAACCACTGTCGCCGGGCGTGCTGACACCCGGCGGCCACCGCGCTGACACGGCGTCTGACACGGCGGCCGGTGACGCGGGAACCACGGGTGATCACGGTGCGGCATTCGGGGGTGATGCGAGTCGTGCATTCGGTTTAACCCGCGCTTGGGAACATTTCTTCCGGTCTGTCACAATAGTTCTGAGTGGACAGTTCTTTGTCGACGGTCCGCACCTGGTCAAGCTCGATAAACGTGCTACAGTAAGGAAAGTCCGTGATCGCGCGCGGTGGCGCAAACGAGTCCATTCCGGATTGGTTACGGCGATCCGCGATGTCGATCAGTTGAGATTGCTCACCGTGGAATTTTCCGCCCATCGTGTTTCTCGCCGCCGTTTCGGTGGATCCCTGGAGCGTCCCATTCCTCCGCTGAAGGAGTCCACGATGAGAGTTCGGAAGACCGGCATCGCGGCCGTCATCGCGATCCTCGTGACCGCGATGGTCGCCCTGTTCACCGGCGCGGGCCCGGCGTCCGCCGCCCCGGCCCCGGCCGCCCCGGCGATCCCGGCGCTGTCCACCCCGATCACGGGCACGTTCACCGACGCGTCGGGCGGCACCGGCACGGCGGCCGGCACGTTCACCCCGACCGGCTTCGTCGCGGACGGCAGCAACCTGCTGGCCGACGGAGTCGCCGACGTGACGCTGACGGACTCGGCCGGCCGGCAGGTCGGCACGGAGTCCCGCGCGGTGACGGTGCCGGCCGGCGTCGCGGCGGCGTCCTGCCAGATCCTCGACCTGGTGCTCGGGCCGCTCGACCTCGACCTGCTCGGCCTGGTCGTCCACCTCGACCGCGTCCACCTGAACATCACGGCCGACGCCGGCCCGGGCAACCTGCTCGGCAACCTGCTGTGCGCGATCGCCGGCCTGCTCGACCCGGGCCCGCTGAACAACCTGCAGGCGCTGGTGAACCTGCTGAACCAGATCCTCGCCCTGCTGCGCGGCTGACGCGTCGCTCCCGCGATGACGGGTCGGCTCACCCCCGGGTGGGCCGACCCGTCGCGAGGCCGGCGACCGGCGGTTGCGCCGTCACGGATCCGGCGGCCGGGTGATGTGGCCGACCACCGGGGACGGCCCGGCGGGCGTCGAGCGGACCAAGTCGGCGCGGTACTGGCTGGGCAAGATCGGCGCGTTCGTAGCGACCGAGCAGCGGCGGCTGGAGCGGGAGCAGCGGCGCGAACACCGCCCGCCTCCTCGCGAGCATGGTGAAGCGCACGATTTCTGCGCGCCGTCACGGATCCGGCGGAGGCTCTCGCGCCGTCGATCCGGCTGACCGTCTCCGGCGACCGGGTCCGCCGGATGATCACCGGGAACGGGCCGAGTCCGAAACCTCCGCCCCGGGCGTAACGGGTGACCGTCCGGACGCGACTCACGCGTGTCCGGCGGGCCGGGGAGGCAGGATGAAGAAACGACTGGTGATCTGCTGCGACGGGACGTGGAACTCCCTCAAGCAGCCGGCTCGGACGAACGTCGCGAAGGTGTGGGACGCGGTGCCCGGCGAAGCGCCGGACGGCGTGCGCCAGCTGACCTGCTACCTCAAGGGCGTCGGCGCCGGGCTGCCGTGGCTGGGTCACCTGGCCGGCGGGGCGTTCGGGTGGGGCCTGTCGGCCAACGTGCGGGACGCCTACCGGTTCGTCGTCGAGAACTACGCGCCCGGTGACGACCTGTACTTCTTCGGGTTCAGCCGCGGTGCCTACACCGCGCGCAGCACGGTCGGGCTCATCCGCAACTGCGGAGTCCTGCGTCCCGACCACGCCGACCGGATCGGCGAGGCGTACCGGCTCTACCGGGACCGCGACGTGGCGACCGGGCCGGACAGTCCCGTGGCCGTGCGGTTCCGCGACGAGCACGCCTGCGAGAAAGTGACGCCCATCCGGTTCATCGGGGTGTGGGACACGGTCGGCGCGCTGGGCATCCCGCTGAGCGGCGGCCGCTTGCTGCACCTGATCAACCGGCGCTGGCAGTTCCACGACATGACGCTGAGCTCGACCGTCCGGTCGGCCTTCCAGGCGCTGGCGGTGGACGAGCACCGGAAGTCCTACGTCCCGGCCGTCTGGCAGCCCTCGTTCAAGCGCGCGGAGCAGAACCAGGAACGGGAGCAGGTCTGGTTCACCGGCGCGCATTCCGACGTCGGCGGCGGGTACCAGGAGCACGACCTGTCCGACATCGCCCTGCGGTGGCTGGCGAACCGCGCCGAGCGGTGCGGCCTCGGCTTCGACCCGGGCGCGTTCGGCGACCTGGCCGACGCGAACGCGGAAGGCGAGCTGCACGACTCCCTCAACGCGTTCTTCCGGCTGTTCGGCTCGGCCGACCGCCCGATCGGCAAGGCGGACGAGCCGTCGGAGTCCCTGGCGTCGAGCGCCCGCGACCGGCACCAGGCGATGGCGTACTCGCCCGCGAACCTCGCGACCTACCTCGAAGGCAGCCCCAAGATCACCACGGTCTGAGCGGAAAGCTCAGCGCACGGCGACGAACCAGCCGGCCACCATCGCGACCGCGTAGACCACCACGCCGACGAAGACGCCCGGCCAGCGAGGCCCGCCGCGCCGGATCAGGAGTGCGCTGGTCAGCCAGGCCAGCAGGATCGAGACGATCCAGCCGACCGGGGGCAGCCAGAAGACGACCTGCTGCCCGGTTTCGGTGCAGGGGAACACGATTTCGTCCGGCCGGCACGAGTCGGTGCTCATCGCCGCGGCGGAGCCGAACAGGACCGCGCCGGCCCCGCCGAGCAGCGCCAGGAACCAGCAGGTGACCGCGAACCCGATCCGGCGGGGCGGGTGCATGGCCGGGTACGACCGGCTGTCCGTCATCGGGGTCCGCTTCTCGGGGGGCGTTACCGTTCGATCATAGCGCTCACCGGTGGCCGGTACGGGCGAAATCGCCGGACTTCAGCAGCGGAACGAGGGCGTCGGGGCGGTCCAGCGGGATGATGTGGCCGCAGTCGTCGAGGACGTGGGACTCGAGGACGTCGGTCACCGGGCGCAGCTGCCGCGCGAGGGTGTCGCCCACCGGGTGGGCACCGATCGCCACCGTCGGCACGGTGAGCCGGCCGGTCGCGACCGCTTCCGCGATCTGCCGCGCGCTCTCCGGCATGGCCCGGTAGTGGGCGAACGCGCACCGCAGCGCGTCGCGGCCGGTGTAGGCGGCGACGAAGTGGTCCCGCAGTTCGCGGGGCACGCCGCCGCGGGTGCCGGCGTCGAGGAACCAGCCGATGTACTCGGCTTCGTGGCCGGTCAGGACCGTCTCGGCGAGGTCGGGGACGGCGTGGAACCCGAACCACCACGGCGGCCCGCCGGCGAGGAAGTCTTCGGCACCGGGCAGGCGGCCGAGCAGGGACTCCATGAGGACGAGCCGGTGGACCCGCTCGGGCCGCCTCATGCCGAGCAGGAACGCGGGCGGGGCTCCCGCGTCGATGCCGGCGACCGTCGCCGCCGGTTCGCCGAGGGCGTCGAGGAGGGCTTCGGCGTCGGCGGCGAGGGTGCCGGCGTCGTAACCGCCGTCGGCGCGGGTGGTTCCGCCGAGTCCGCGCAGGTCGGGGGCGATGACGCGGTGGTGCGGGGTCAGGTGCGGGAGCACCGCGCTCCAGACGCGCCAGGTGTGCGGGAACCCGTGCAGCAGCAGGAGAGCGGGTCCCTCGCCGCCGATGGCGACGTTGAGGTCGATGCCGTTCGCGGTGATCCGGTGTTCGCGCACGCTGTCTCCCGAAGTGGTTACCATTGGTTAGTGGCTGACGATAGGTAACTGACATGGCCCGGCCAAGACGGCACTTCTCCGACAGGTGGTGAGCTCCAGGTGACCCCTTCGAGCAAGGGCGATCTCTTCGACCCCGCGTGCCCGACCCGCAAGCTGCTCGACCGGATCGGCACGAAGTGGACGTCGATGGCGGTCAAGGTGCTGGCCGACGCCGGCCCGGCCGAAGTGCGGTTCGCGGACCTGCAACGGCGGATGCCGGGGGTGTCGCAGAAGATGTTGTCGGTGACGCTGCAGAGCCTCACGCGCGACGGACTGGTGGCGCGCCGGGTCGAGCCGACGGTGCCGCCGAAGGTCCACTACCGTCTCACCGACCTGGGGCGCTCGCTCGAGGTGCCGCTGGCCGCCCTGCGCACCTGGGCCGAGGAACACATGCCGGCGATCGACCGGGCCAACGCCGCCGCCCGGGACTGAACCGCGCCGAGGTCGTCACCACCGTGCCCGGCCGTGCAGACGGCGTCGGACAAGATCGGCTTCACCGGCTGACGACGCCGGCGGCGGTGTGCCAGGCTGGGGGAGACCGCCGCCGAAAGGAACGCCATGCACCGGCTCACCGTCCTCTACCCGCCGCCCGCCGACGAGGCCCACTTCCGCGACTACTACGTGAACACCCACCTGCCGCTGGCGGCGAAGCTGCCGGGGCTGGTGCAGTCGCAGTACTCCTTCGACGTGGCCTCGCTCGCCGGCCAGAGCAAGTACTTCGCGGTGTTCCACGCCGACTTCGAGTCGGCGGAGGCGATGGCGTCGGCCTTGGGCTCCGAGGAGGGCAAAGCCGTGTCGGCGGACGTACCCAACTACGCCAGCGGCGGCGTGGAGCTGATCCACTACCCGCTCAGCTGATTCTCCCGGCGTGACCCACGCGTCACCCTGGCCACCACGAGCCCGCCCACGAAGAACAGCACCACCAGCGCCAGCAGGACGATCGCCAGGGTCACCGAGCCGCTGATCAGCGTCGTGAAGTTCGCCAGCACCAGCACCGTCACCACGACGATCCCGGCCAAGCCCAGCGCGGGCGCGACTCGCGTGTGCCACAGCCGGTCGTCGACCCGGTTGCGCGCGAAGAACACGATGATCGCCGCGCCGGTCAGCACCATCAGCGCCAGGATGCTGACCGTCGCCAGCCCGGACATCCACGTGAACAGGTTCAGCACCGGATCCGAGCCCGCGACCACGAACACCGCCAGGATCACGGCCGCGGACGCAGACTGCGTGAGCGAGCCGATGTGCGGGGAGCCGTGCCGGTGGTGCGTGCGGGCCAGCGCCTCCGGGCCGACGCCCTGGCGGCCGAGGGCGTAGAGGTAGCGCGCGATCGCGTTGTGGAACGCCAGCAGCGCGGCGAACAAGCTCGTCAGCAGCAGGATGTTCATGATGTCGGCGTACGCGGTCCCGAGGTACCGGGCGGCCGAACTGAACACGAGACCCGCGGTGTCGCCGCCGGCCGCGGCCTCGACCTTCGACGGGCCGTAGGCGATGACCATCGTCCAGCTGCAGACCGCGTAGAACACACCGATCAGCAGGACGGCGATGTAGGTCGCCGCCGGGATGGTCCGCCGCGGCGAACGGGCCTCCTCGCCGTAGATCGCCGTCGCCTCGAACCCGATGAACGACGCGACGGCGAACATGATCGCGATCCCCGGCGCCCCGTGGAAGAAGCCCGCCGGGCTGAACGAGCCGGGCGAATACCCCTCCGGCCCGCCCTTGACGAGGATCGTCACGGCGAGCGCGGCCAGCACGCTCATCTCGAGCACCAGCATCACGCCGAGGACACGCGCGCCGAGGTCGATGCTGCGGTAACCGAGCGGGGCCACGACGAGCAGCAGCACCCCGGCGAGGACCCACCACGGGATCGACGGGCCGCCGTAGTGGGTGATGAGCCCCTGCAGCGTCGTCGCGGCCAGGCCGTAGATCCCGGCCTGGATGGCGGTGTAGGTCAGCAGCGCCAGCCCGGCCGCGCCGAGCCCGGTCGCGGGACCCAGCCCGCGGGTGACGTAGGCGTAGAACGCGCCCGCGTCGACGACGTGGTGGCTCATGGTCGCGTAGCCGACGCTGAAGAGCAGCAGCACGACCGCGACGACGACGTAGGCGAGCGGGACGCCGGGCCCGTTGCTGATCGCGAGCATGACCGGCAGCGCGCCGCCGATCGCGGTCAGCGGGGCGGCGGCCGCCACGACGAGGAAGACGATCCCGGCGATCCCGATGGATCCGCGCAGGGTGTGGCCGGTGTCGGTGGCGGGGACGGGAGTGGTGCTCGGTTCGGCCATGGTCGGCTCCGAGGGGGACGGGGAGGGAGGAGGTGGTGCGTCAGGTGCTCGACGGCTCGCGTTCGTGGACGAGCCGCCCGGTGACGACGAGGTCCGCGGCGCTCAGGCCGGGTCTCCCGGGTGGTGGCAGTGCGCGCTCGCCGACGGTGGCACGTCGAGCGTCGGGTTGCGGTCGAAGAACCCCACCGGCTTGAGCGTGAAGCCCGTGTAGTCGACCGGCATGATCGGCCAGTCCTCGGGGCGCGGCACGTGCGTCAGGCCGAACGTGTGCCAGACGACGATGTCCTCGTCGGCCAGTGGACGGTCCTGGGCCGCGTAGGCCGGGAGCCCGGCGCCGCCGGCGTGCTGGTTGACGAAGTCGCCCGCCGAATACCGTTCGGCCGGGTCATAGCGCGTCACCCACAGGTGTTTCGTGGCGAACCCGGCGCGCCGCGCGATGGAGGACCGCGGATCGGCGAGCAGTGTCGGCAGGCCTTCGGGGACGAGGGCGTAGCCGACCGGCCGCCCGAGGCGGTTCTCGCGGCCGGGGTTGACGATGTGCCACGCCCGGTTGCGGCCGGGATCGGCGTCGCGCTGCGCTTCGGACTCCTTCTCGAGCACCGTCCGGCGCGTGGTGAAAGCGTTGCCACGCGGGTTGTCCGGCCCGATCGGCACGCGCTCGACGTCGATCTCCTCGACGCGGTTGCGCACGCCGTCGACGGTCATGTCGAGCCGCGCGCTGAACAGGTGCTGGTGCAGCGGCGCGCCGAGCCCGGGGGCGATCTCCGATGCGTACGGGTAGTCGCCGCCGTCGTGGGCCGAGGTGAAGACGACGCCGGTCGCCTTGGCCTCGAAGGCGATCGTGCCGTCGAGGGAGAAGTACCAGTAGAAGCCGTAGTCGTAGTTGCCGACGGTGGTGAAGAACGACACGACCAGCCGGCGCTGACGCCGCGTCTGTGCGGACCCGGACCACAGATCCGTGTGCTTCCACAGGATCCCGAAGTCCTCTTCGTGGATACAGACGGCGTTCGGGAGGGTCTTCGGTTCGCCCTGTTCGTCCGCGATCACCGCGTCCAGGTAGGTGATCTCGCCGAGGCAGTCGCAGCCGAGCTCCAGCGCGTTCGCGTACCGGCCGACGAGGTACTCGCCGGTGTCGAAGTAGTTCTGCCACGACCGCACCGGCGCCGGGTCGGCGTAGGGCACCACCATTTCGGCGATGGAGGCGCGATGGACGATCGGGCGGACGCCGTCGCCCTCGTCGAAGCCGATCTGGTGCAGGACAAGGCCTTCGCGAGCGTCGAACCCGACGCGCAGCGACCACTTCTCCCACGTGAGGAGGTTGCCGTCGAGGTGCAGGCTCGATCCTTCGGGCTGGGTGATCTCGATCGGTTTCTGCGAGGTGCGCAGGGGTCCGTGCACCGCGGGGTCGTCGTAGTTGCCGGACTCGCGCGGCACCGGGACGGGCCCGCTGTCGATGACCTGGTCGACGACCCGGTTCATCGTGTCGACGTAGGCGACGAGACCGTCGATCGGATGGGCCCACGCCGAGTCGCTTTCCTTCTCCTGCAGGAAAGCCAGGCCGCGCAGGATCCGCCGGCCGGACTCGTCCGGGTACTCGTCGGCGTAGACGCCGGCCGAAAGCGGGGCCACGCGGACGTTTTCGACCGCGAGCCCGCGGGCTTCGAGGGCGGCGAGCCAGCGTTCGTCGGTGGCGAGGACCTGTTCGACCAGCTCGAACTCCTCGTCCAGCACGGGAAGCTGGCCGCTGGTCGCGGTGTCGAGTTCCGTGGCCGTCACGACTTCGGCGGCGAGCACGTCGACCACGACGTCCCGCGACTCCTGGGTCGCCAGGTCCAGCAGCAGCGCGCGGAACCGGCGGCCCGCCGTGCCGGCGAGCACGTCTGCTTTCGGGGGTTCTTCGAGTCCGACGTAGACGAACCGGGTGCTTTCGGCGACCAGTCCGGCCTTTTCGGCGGTTTCGCGGACGGTCCGGATCTCTTCGGCCGTCACCGGGGCGAGCGGATGCTGAGGCATCGGCGTCCTCCTTGAGCGCGTGGCGGCAACTATACTGAACGCTTGTACAAAATAAAGAGGGGCGGAAGTCACGGCTGGGTCACGGCCTAGGCTGGACGGAGAGGCCGCCGGCGGGAAGGGAACGTTCGTGCCCAAGGTTGTCGATCACGACGCGCGCCGCCGGGAGATCATCGGGGTGGTGTGGCGGCTCGTCGCCGAGGAAGGCATCCAGTCGGTGACCACCCGGCGGATCGCCGAAGCGGCCGGCTTCGCGAACGGGGCGCTGCTCTACTACTTCCCGAACAAGGACGCCGTCCTCACCGCCGCCTTCCAGCACATCTTCGACTCGACGAACACCCGCGCCGACAAGGCGGAGGGAGATCGCCACGGCTTGAGCGGGCTCCGGACCCTGTGCCTGGAGATCATGCCGCTGGACGACGAGCGCCTCACCGAAGCGCGGCTGGCGATCACGTTCTGGCAGCAGGCGCTGAACTCCCCCGAAAAGGCCGAGATGCACGCGGGCTTCATGAACCGCTGGCGGGTGGAGATGCGGGCCCTCCTGGCGGAGGCGACGGCCGACGGCGAGATCGGCGAGCTGCCGAGCGTCGACGCCGTCGTGGACGAGCTGCTCTCGATGCTCATGGGCCTGCAGATCCTCGGCGTCCTCTCGCCGCGGGAAGCGACGCCGGAGCGGCAGCTCGGTCAGCTCGACGAGTTCTTCGCGCGGCTCCGCCGCTGAACGTCAGCTCGGGATGCCGGCGCCGATCCCGTCGAGGAGGAAGCCGAGGCCGATCCGGAAGGTCTCGTCGGCGTCCAGGTGGGCGGCGTCGCGGATGACGGTCTCCAGCGCGGGGAACCGGCCGGTCTCGAACATCCGCACCAGGTATGGGCCGGAGGCGGCCTGCCACTGCCGCTGGTCCATCCCGGACGCGCGTTCGGCGCGGCGCTCGGCGATCTCGCGGCGCACGGTGCCGATCACGTACGCGTCGACCGCGCCGACCACCGGCATGACCAGGTCCAGGTCGACGCCGTCGAGCGCGGCCAGCACGGCCTCGCCCCTGGCCAGCGCGTTCGGCCCGAGCTGGGGCCGCCCGCCGATCAGGTCGGCCAGCCACTCGTGCCGGTGCGCGGCGCGCCGGGTCAGCTCGGCGACGGAGGTCAGCACCTCCCGCCAGCCGTCCCCGGACGGGCGGATCTCGGCGTACACCGCGTCGACCATCAGGTCGAGCAGCTCCTCCTTGGTGGCGATGTAGCCGTACAGCCGCATCGGCCCGACGTCCAGCGCGGCGGCGACCTTGCGCAGCGACACCGCTTCGAGGCCGTCCGCGTCCGCCAGCCGGATCGCCGTCCGGACGATCCGCTCCCTGCTCAGCGGGGCCGGCACCGGTCGTTCCGGCGGCTCCGGCCGTTCCCACACCAACATGCGAGTGACAGTACATCGCATCTTTAGATACAGTGTATTTGCCAATACAGTGTATCGAAGGGGCTCCCATGAAGATCGCCATCGTCGGAGCCGGGCCGGGCGGCCTGGCCCTCGCCCGGGTGCTGCACGTCCACGGCTTCGAAGCCGTCGTGTACGAGCGGGAGTCCTCACGCGACGCGCGCGGCCAGGGCGGCATGCTCGACATCCACTCCGGGCAACAGGCGCTGCGCGAGGCCGGCCTGATGGCGGAATTCCTCGCGATCGCCCGCGGGGAGGGCCAGGACCTGCGCCTGCTCGAGCCGGACGGCACCCTGCTGCTGCAGGAGGACACGCCCGACGACGCCCCGCTCCTCCGGCCCGAGGTCGACCGCGCCGATCTGCGCGACCTGCTGCTGGACTCCCTCCCCGAAGGCGTGGTGCGCTGGGGGCGCGCGTTCGAATCCGCCGGAGACGGCCTGCTGCACTTCGCGGACGGCAGTAGCGCGGAGTACGACCTTCTGGTCGGCGCGGACGGCGCGCAGTCCCGGGTCCGCGCGCTGGTCACCGACGCCCGCCCCGCGCACATCGGCCAGAACGCCGTCGAGGTCGGCATTCCCGACATCGACCGCACGCACCCCGAGCTCGCGGCGATGGTCGGGCGCGGCACCTACTGGGTGCTCGGCGACGAGAAGTCCCTGGCGGCACAACGCAACGGCGACGGTCGCGTCCGCATCGGCGTCAGCTTCTACCACACCGGCGAGGACTGGTTCGCCACCAGCGGGATCCCGTTCGACGACCCGGCCGCCGCCCGCGCGCGGCTGATCGAGCTGCTCCCCGGCTGGCACCCGCGGATCACCGCGCTGATCGAAGCCTGCGACGACACGGTCGTGCCGCGGTCGTTCTTCACCCTCCCGGTCGGTCTGACCTGGCCGTCGCGGGCAGACGTCACGGTGCTCGGCGACGCCGCGCACCTGATGCCGGCGGTGGGCGAGGGCGTCAACATGGCCCTGCTCGACGGCGCCCGGCTCGGTCTCGCGCTGGCCGCGCACCCGGACGACTTCCCCGCCGCCGTCCAGGAATACGAAAGCGAAATGTTCGAACGCACCGCCGCCGTCGCCCGGAAGTCCGCGGACATGAAGGAAATGCTGACGTCGCCGGACGCCGCCCGGAGACTGCTCGCGTTCTTCCAGCCGGGCTGAAAGGCAGCAGGGGTCACCCCTCTTTCTCGAACCACGGTGCCGGAATTCCCTGTGCTGCTGGTAAAACCGGAAGGACGGCCTACGGTTCGGGGTGGGCCGGTCCGGGGTGCGGAAGGGAATCCAGATGACCAGCGGCAACGTCTTGCGGCTCGACGTGAACGGCCAGGACGTGCACGAAGAAGGCCGGCTCCTGCGCTCCGAGGGCTCGGCGGGGCTCGTGGAACTGCCCGGCGGCGTCCCGGCGTGGGCGGTCGCGGACGCGGCCACGCTGCGCAAGCTCCTCACCGACCCCCGGGTGTCGAAGGATCCCCGCGCGCACTGGACCGCGTTGCGCGAAGGGCGGATCGGCGAGGACTGGCCGCTGCTGATCTGGGTGTCGGTGCGCAACATGTTCACCACCTACGGCGCCGACCACCGGCGGCTGCGGGCCTTGGTGTCCAAGGCGTTCACCCCGCGTCAGGTCGAGGCCATGCGGCCGGAGATCGAGCAGATCACGACCGGGCTGCTCGACCGGCTCGAGCACTCGGGTGCGAGCGGCGAGCCCGTCGACCTGCGCGAGGAGTTCGCCTACCCCCTGCCGGTCGAGGTGATCTGCCGGCTCTTCGGCGTGCCGGTCGACCGCCGGGCCGCGATGCGTTCGGTCGTGGACACCATCTTCGACACCACCGTCACCGCCGAGCAGGCGCAGGCGAACTCGCACGAGCTGTACGAGCTCATGCGGGGCCTGGTCGCCGACAAGACCGCGAACCCCGCCGACGACCTGACCACCGCCCTGATCACCGCGCGGTCGGAGGACGCGACCCGGCTCGACGCCGACGAACTGGTCGACACCCTCATCCTCATGCTCACGGCGGGGCACGAGACGACGGTCAACCTGCTCGACCACGCGGTCACCGCGCTGCTGACCCATCCCGAGCAGCTCGCCGCCGTCCTGCGCGGTGACCACAGCTGGGCCGACGTCATCGAGGAAACGCTGCGCTGGCAGGCCCCCGTCCCGTACCTGCCGCTCCGGTACGCGGTCGAGGACATCGCCCTGGACGACGGCACGATCATCGCCAAGGGGGAAGCGATCCTCGCGGCGTACGCGGCGGCCGGCCGCGACCCGGCCGAGCACGGCGCGACGGCCGGCCGGTTCGACCTGTCCCGCGAAGACAAGCAGCACCTGGCCTTCGGGCACGGCGTGCACTTCTGCATGGGTGCCCCGCTCGCCCGCCTCGAGGCCGCGATCGCCCTGCCCGCGCTGTTCGCCCGGTTCCCCGGGCTCCGGCTGGCCGTGGACCCGGCGGAGCTGGCCACCGTCCCGTCGTTCCTGTCCAACGGCCACACGGCGATCCCGGCGGTGCTCGGCGGGGAAGCCTGACGACCGGGGGCGTGTACGGTTGCGGAGCGCCGGTTCCGTTCCAGGGCCGTCGCCCCGCGTCCCCACCCGGGGCCGGTTTTCCGTTCAGGAGGCCCCACCCGCCGTGCCAGGCTCCTTCGAGGTGATCAGGACCGCCGGGGCGACGATCGTCGCGGCGGCGGGTGATCTCGACCTCGCCGTCACGGACGACCTCGAGGCGCTGCTGGACCGGGAGCTCCGGCGGCGACCGCCGGCCTTGGTGGTCGACACCGCGGCGGTGACCTTCTGCGCGGCGCGGGTGCTGACGATCCTGGTGGACGCGACCGCCGACGCCGTGCTGCGCGGGGTGCCGTTCGCGCTCGCCGGCCGGAACCGGGTGCTGCTGCGGCCGATCGAGCTGCTCGGGCTGGGCCGGGTGCTGCCGATCCACCGGGACACGGGGGAAGCGCTTTCGTGGCTGGCCGCGGTTCCGCTGCTCACCGACCGCTGAGGTGCGCCGGCCGGATCCTCAGGCGTCGCGCCGGAAGGCGAGCAAGGCGATGTCGTCCTGGGCGTCGCGGCCGAACTCGTCGAGCAGCTTGTCGCACAGCGCCTCCAGATCCGCGTCGTGCGTGACCGCGCCGGCCAGTGCGGCCATTTCCGCGTCGAGGTCGGTGCCGGATCGCTCGATGAGCCCGTCGGTGATCAACAGCGCGAGGGTGCCGACCGGGAGGTCGATCTTCGTCGCCGCCGGGCGGGGCAGGCCCACCCCGAGCAGCGGCCCGCGGATCTCCATGAAGCGCGTTCCACCGGCGTCGGCCAGCAGCGGCGGGATGTGGCCGGCGCAGGCCACCTCCGTCGCGCCGGTCGCGGGATCCACCAGCATCAGGCACGCCGTCGTGAGGCCGTCGGGGTGGAAGCGGCTCACCACCGCGTCGAGGCGGTCGAGGATCTCCACCAGGCCGTGCCCTTCGACCGCGTAGGCGCGCAACGCGTGCCGCACCTCGCCCATCACCAGCGCCGCCTGGAGCGAGTGGCCCGAGACGTCGCCCACCGCGATGAGCAGCCGCCCGTCGAGCTCGGTCACCTCGTAGAAGTCGCCGCCGATCTCCGTGTGGCGCGACGCCGGGAGGTAGCGGGCCGCCATCGGCAGCTGCCGGCTGCTCGGCAGGCTGCGCGGCAGAAGGCTCCGCTGGAGCGCGACGGCCAGATCGCGCTCCCGGGACAGCGTGCGCAGGGCGTCGGCGGCCAGCGCGCTCACCTGGCCGAGCTGGATCAGGACGTCCCGGTCCTGGTCGGTGGCTGCCACGGCGTCGTCGACCGCGACGCACACGACGTCGGCGCCCGGCTTCGCCCGGGCCAGCATGATCGTGGAGCTGCGCCCGGGACGCCAGGCGAGCTCGTGGCCGCTGCTGACGGTCGTGCGCACGTGGGGCTGCAGCAGCGACGCGGTCAGGTGGTCGAGGACGGCCGGCTCGGTGCCGGTGGCCGCCCGGTGGTCTTCGGCGGCGCTCGCGGTGCGCACCGCGCCCTGCGGCGTCGTCGCCAGGGCCGCCGCCGGGGCCGCGAAGATCGCCGCCGCGCCCGCGGCGACCGCCGCCAGGAAGCCGTCGAACGTCGTCGCGGAGTTGATGGCGAGCGTGGCTTCGGTCAGCTTCGTGAGCCGGTGGGCCAGCCGCTCGGCCACGGCGCGGGCGCGGTGGTAGCGCAGCGCGGACTCGACCACCGCGACCAGCTCGGCCGGGTCCACCGGTTCGACGAGGTAGCCGTCGGCGCCGCGGTTGAGCCCGAGGGTCCGGTCGTCCGGCTCGATGGCCGTGGCGGACATGTGGATCACCGGGATCGCCGAGGTCGCCGGGTCCTCCTTGATCCGCTCGCAGACCTCGATCCCGCTGACGTCGGGGAGGTTGACGTCGAGCAGGACGAGGTCCGGCCGGTGCTCGGCGACCGCTTCGAGGCCCGCACCGCCGGTGCCGGCCTCGACGACGTGGTAGCCGTGGCGGCGCAGCCGGCTGCTGGCCAGGTAACGGCTGGCTTCCATGTCGTCGATGATCAGGATCGTCCCGGCCGGGTCCGGCATGTCACGTCCTCCGCACTACTGCGAACGCTTCTCCGACCGCGAGCCTGACGGTTTCGGCGGAGATCTGCGACTTGAGCAGCAGGGCAGCGCGCAGCCCGGCCGCGGTGAGGTCGAGCCCGTCGGGCACGGCCGAGGTGACCACGACGACCGGCAGGTCGCACAGCTCCGCCTTCGCGCGCAGCACGGCGAGGACCTCCCGGCCGTTCATGCCGGCCATGGCCAGGTCGAGGAAGAGCACGTCGGGCCGGAACCCGGACAGCGTCTCCAGCGCTTCCCGGCCGTCACCGGCGACCCGGACCTCGGGGGAGAGGTCGGCGATCCGGCGGGTGAACTCGTCGCGGAACACCGGGTCGTCGTCGACGACGAGCACGCTGCCGAGCGCGGTGATGTCCCCGCCGGGCGGCCGGGCGGGCAACCGCAGCTCCGCCGTGGTGCCCTGGCCGGCCTCGCTGGCCAGGGTCAGCTCGCCGCCGAGGATCTCGGCCAGCTTCCGGGCGTAGGAAAGTCCCAGCCCGGTGCCGGAGGTCTTCGCCTGCAGCTTGTTCCGGACCTGGTGGAACTCCTCGAAGACGCGCTCGAGCTGTTCGGCCGGGATGCCGATGCCGGTGTCGGTGACCGTGAAGCGGACCTGCTCGCCGTCGGCGGTGGCGGCCACGCCCACCGAGCCGCGCTCGGTGAACTTGATGGCGTTGGACAGCAGGTTGCGCAGGATGCGCACGAGCATGGTCTCGTCGGTGACGAGCGTGCCGGCCTCGGTGTCGCCGATGCGGAGCTCGACGCCGTCCGGGACGGTCGACCGCAGGACGCCCTGCAGGTGGAGGAGCACGGCACGGACGTCGATGGGGGTCGGCTGGGGGACCAGCCGGCCCGATTCGGCCTTGGCGGTGTCGAGCAGCTCGTTGACCAGGGCGAGCAGGGTCTCCCCGGAGTCGTTGATCAGCCGGACCTGGCGCTGCTGGTCGCCGGTGAGCGGTTCGGACCCCGCGGCGCCGAGCATGCGCGCGAGGCCGACGATCGAGTTCACCGGCGAGCGGAGCTCGTGGCTGATGTTCGACCAGAAGCGGGTCTTCGCCTCGTTGACGGCGGCCAGCTGCGTCGTCTTCTCGTTGATCTCGGCGTAGAGGGCCACCACACCGCGGTTGGTCTCTTCGAGCTCTTCGGAGAGTTCCTTGTACAGCGCGACGACACCCTGGTTGGTCTCTTCGAGCTCCTCGTTGAGCCGCAGCAGCTCCCGCCGCTTGCTTTCGAGGTCGTCGAGCGCGGTGAGCAGTTCCTGGTTCTGGGCGCGCAGCTCGTCGAGCGGGCCGGCGGCTCTGCCCGCGGCGAGCCGTTCGCGCAAGGCGTCGAGAGAAAATTCCATGGGCGCTGAACCTGCCGTCGTGCCCTTCGTCATGGTCATGGTGCCGCGACCGGCCTCGTGGGTGGTGGTGACCTCGTCCATCAGCCGGGCCGTGGTGGCCAGGCTGACGTCGAGGACGTCGACGGCGGGCGGGCCCTGCCAGGTGATCTCGATCGCCAGGCCGGGCAACGGCGCCGGGATCAGCAGGAAGGCGACCGACGCCTCCGTCCCGCTCCGCACCAGGTCCCGGCCGACGTCGCTGAGGGCGGTCGCCACGCGGATCTGGTCCTGCGGTTCGAGACCGATCGCCTGGGCCGCCTCCCGGCCGTACTGCCGCATCGCGAACACGCCGGATTCGGCGGAGAGCGTCATCCGCAGGAGCTCGTTCGCGCGGCGCGGGGGCGTCATGGCCGCGGCTTGCCGACGAGGACGCCCGCGTCGTCGTTGCGGACGCCGGCGTCGCGCACCAGCGCGGCGGCGATCACGAGCGGCGTGCTGTCGAACAGGGCGTTCCACTGGGCCGGGCGCCACTTCTCGGTGAGCCCGTCGCTGTGCAGCACGACCGCGGCGCCGGCGGGCAGCTCGTGGTCGAAGGCGCGGATCGTCCGGGCCTGGTAGCCCGCGATCCCGGGCACCGAGATCATGCCCTGCTTCCGGTCGCCGAGGACGACGGACGCGGCGATGTTGCCCAGGCCGGCGAAGCGGACCCGCCCCTCGGCCGGGGCCAGGTCGGCGACGGCGACGGCCCCGCCCCGGCTGCTGCGCAACGCGGCGTGGATCGCGGCGAGCACCTGCTCCGGGCGTTCGTCGGCCGGCCGTTCGCAGAAGACCCGGACGGCTTCCTGCGCCGCGCTGGCCGCCAGCGGTCCGTGGCCGGACCCGTCGCACATCATCAGCCGCAGGCGGCCGTTCGCGCGCATCACGGCGTAGGCGTCGCCGCAGACCTCTTCGCCGGTGATCGGCCGGGTCATCCCGGCCGCGTCGTCGCCGGCCAGGTCCGCCCCGGCCGGCTGGAACCGGGCCGTGACGACCGTGCCGCTGCCCGGCTCGGAGAACACCGTGACGGTGTCGGAAAGCCGGTGCACCGCGCCGAGCCCGATCCCGAGGGTGCCCGCGGTGGAGTGGCCGTCCGCGATCGCCGCGGCCGGGTCGCCGATGCCGGGTCCGCGGTCGGCGGCGACGACCTCCACCGCGGCGTGGGTGGTCGCGCGGACCGACCGGACCACGAGCGTGCCGTGCCGCGCGTGCCGGTCCAGGTTCGTGGCCAGCTCCGTGACGGCGATGCCGATCTCGGCGATCCGCTGCTCGGCGAAGCCCAGCCGCTCGGCCAGTGCGGTGGCGATCCGCCGCGCCCGGCCGGCCGCCGTCGGGTCGTCGACGGGCACCCAGGCGACGTCCTCGGTCACGGGCAGGCAGTCCGAGACGGTCACCGTGACCACTTGACCACGGTGACCTCGGTGCCGCGGCCCACCTCGGTGTCCAGGACGAACTCGTCGACGAGCCGGCGGGCCCCGCTCAGGCCGAGGCCGAGGCCCTTTCCGCTGCTCCAGCCGTCGGCCAGCGCGAGGTCGGTGTCGGGGATGCCGGGGCCGTCGTCGTGGAAGAGGGCCTTGACGCCGGCGCGGCGGCCGTCGCTGACGACCTCGATCCGGGCATGCCCGCCGCGGCCGTAGACGAGGGTGTTGCGGGCCAGCTCGCTGGTCGCGGTGACGAGCTTCGTCTGGTCGACGAGCGAGAGCTTGAGCTGCTGGGCGAGGGTCCGGACCGACTGGCGGACACGGACCACGTCGGAGTCCGTGACGATGGGAATCTCGTCCACCACGCCGGCCGGGGTCATCTCCGGGCCGCCCGGAGACCCCGCAGGATCGTCATGCCCTTGTCCAGGTTCAGCGCGGTGCGGACGTTGCCGAGCGTCAGGCCGAGCTCGACGAGCGTGATGGCGACGGCCGGGCGCATGCCGACCACCACGGTGTCGGCGTCGAACAGCCGCGACAGCGACGCGATCGTCGCGAACATCCGGCCGATGAAGGAGTCGACGATCTCCACCGCGGAGATGTCGATCACCACGCCGGACGCGCCGGTCGAGCTGATCTTCTCGGCGAGGTCTTCCTGCAGCGTGAGGACGCTCTGGTCGTCCAGGTCGACCTGGATCGAGACCAGCAGGATGTCGCCGATCTCGAGGATCGGGATCCGCTCCATCAGGCGGGCTCCTTCCCGCCGCGCACCAGCTCCACGCCTTCGAAGCGGAGGGCGTGGCGCAGCGCGTCGGCGAGCGTCGCCTTGGTCGTGATGTCGCCGAACTCGATCCCGAGCGCGACGATCGTCTGGGCGATCTGGGGACGGATGCCCGAGATGGTGCACTCGGCGCCCATCAGCCGCGCGGCGACGACGGTCTTGAGCAGGTGCTGCGCCACCTGGGTGTCGACGGCGAGGACGCCGGTGATGTCGATGATGGCGTGCTGGGAGCTGGTCTCGACCAGGCTCTCGAGGAGCTTCTCCATCACGACCTGGGTGCGCGCCGAGTCCAGCGTGCCGACCAGGGGCACCGCGATGACGCCTTCCCACAGCTTCACGACCGGGGTGGTCAGCTCGAGCAGCTGCTCGGACTGCTCCCTGATGATCTCTTCGCGCGCGGCCGCGTACGTCTCGAACGTCCACAGGCCCAGCCCGTCGAGCAGCCCGGAGAACGTCATGAGCCGGCGGAACACCGCCGGGTCGTCGTTGCCTTCGGTGAGTTCGAACACGGCCTGCTTCAGCGCGAAGACGCTGGACGCGGTCTCGGCCGGGCTGAACCCCTGGCGCGCGCGGCTCCGGGACAGGTCGGCCAGCAACGCCTTGACCTCGCGGTGCTGGTCACTGTCGAGACCGGAGGCGGGCTCGTCCGCGACCGGGAGCAGGGTGGCGAACAGCTCACCCAGGTCACGCTGCAGCTCCGTGGTCGTCATGCGCCCGCGCAAGCCGGCGCCCGCCAGCTCGACCCAGCGCGTGATCAGGCTGTCACCGTGTTCGCGCAGCAAATCCGACAGCCGTTCCTGACCCGCAGTCATCCAGAGTCCCCTTGCCTTCGGTCCGTCCGCGAACTTTAGCCTGGGCGCTCGCCGGTCCCCTGCGCGGCGGAACGAACCGGCCCGTACGCTGGGCGGGATCGGCGGTCGTGCCACGGAAAGGGGCCGAGCAGTGGACGAGGATGCCCCGGCCGTCCTGCGCATCTCCCACCGGCGGGCCGGCCCGGCCCACGTGATCGAGGTCGCGGGCGAGATCGACGCGGGCACGGCTCCCGAGCTCCGCCGCGAGCTCGCCCAGGAGAAGGTGGACACCACGGCGGCGCGGCTCGTCGTCGTCGACCTGAGCGAGGTCGGGTTCATCGACTCCGCGGGGCTGACCATCCTCGCCGGGCTGCACCGCCGCGGCCGGGAACGCGGCGTGAGCGTCAAGGTCGTCACCCGCCAGTACGCCGTCAAGCGGGCGCTGAACATCACCGGGCTCGACGAGCTCATCCCCGTCGTCGCCGACCTGGCCGAAGCGCTGCCCGCCGAATGACCGGCCATCTCGCCGACGGCGACCCGGCGCAGCTCGACCTCCGCGGCACGGGCTCGGCCGACCTCGCCAGGGTCCGCCGCTGGGCGGCCCGGCAGCTGGACGACCTGGGCGAGCCGCACCGCGAAGACGTGCTGCTGGTGCTGAACGAGATCGTCCAGAACGCCTACGAGCACGCCGGCGGCGCCCGCCGGCTCGAGTTGACGCGACACGCTGACCCGTGCGAGGTGACGATCGGGGTCGAGGACGGTTCCCCGACCCCGCCGAGGCTCCGGGCGTCCGCGGGTACCGGCTTCGGCGGCCGCGGCCTGTACCTCGTCGACCGGCTGACGACGGCCTGGGGTTCGCACGACGACCTGCCGTCAGCCGGGAAGACCGTGTGGGCCACGGTTTCCTGCACCCTGGCCCACCAGGAACCCTGCCGCTGAACCGGATCCGCGGTTCCGCCGGCCGACGCCTCACGCGTGGGTGTCGAGGACGACGCGGAACCGCGCGTCGCCGGACATCATGCGCTCGTACGCCTTCGGTGCCTCCGACAGCGGCATGATCTCGTTGCGGCTGCGGATCCCGCGGTCGTGGGCGAGCCGGAGGCTGTCCTCGTTCTCGATCGACGTGCCGGTGAGGGCACCGGTCACCGAGCGCGTGCCGAAGATCAGCGCGGGCGTCCGGACCTCGATCGGATCGGGGGCCGCGCCGACGACGAGCAGCCGGCCGCGGGTGCCGAGCCCGGCCACGAGCGGGGACATCGACGCGCCGCTCGCCGCCGTCGCGATGATCGCCGCCGCTCCGCCGAGCCGCGTCAACGCCTCGCCCGGGTCGGCGGCCGTGCTGTCGATGTACTCGTCGGCGCCCAGTTCCGCGGCCAGCTCGGCCTTCCCGGCGCCGCGGGCGATGGCCGCGACGCGGAAGCCGAGCGTCTTGGCGTACTGGACACCGAGGTGGCCGAGGCCGCCGATGCCCTGGACGGCGACCAGCGCACCCGGTCGCGCGTCGGCGGTCAGCAGCGCCCGGTACATCGTGAGCCCCGCGCACAGTAGCGGCGCGACGTCCAGGGACTGCGCGCCGTCGGGGATGCGGACGAGCCCCGTGGCTCGGGCGTAGGCGACTTCGGCGTAGCCGCCGTCGGTCGTGGTGCCGGTCCACGGCTGGTCGGTGCAGTTGACGAAGTCGCCGCGGCGGCAGTTTTCGCACTGGCCGCAGTGGCCGTTGAGGTAGCCGACGCCGACCCGGTCGCCGGCCGCCCACGCGGTCACGCCCGGCCCGGCCGCGTCGACCACGCCGACGAGCTCGTGGCCGGGCACGACCGGCACCGCCGGGTCGGCGCGCAGCCCTTCGACGGCGAGGGTGTCGCTGTGGCAGACCCCGCAGGCGTCGACCCGCAGGCGCACCTCGCCCGGCAGAGGGTCGCGGAGTTCGCGCTCGACCAGGGTGAACTGGCGCGTCCCGGTCACTTCGAACGCTCGGTAGGACATCACTGCTCTCCTGACGAAGGGCGGACCTGGCGGTCGAGATCGCGCAGGACGTGGAGGAACGCTTCGGAGAAGGTCGGGAACGGCTGGACGACGTCGAGCAGCACGGCCAGCGGGACCCGGGCGCGGATCGCGAGGGTGGCCTGCTGGAGCCATTCGCCGGCCTCGGGACCGGCGGCGTAGGCGCCGGTGAGCCGTTCGCCGTCGGAGAAGACGGTGAGGAACCCGGGCCGCGTGTCGTAGGCGCGGGTGTAGGTGGCCGTGCGGGCCACCCCTGAGAGCCGGACCGTCGCGGTGAACGCGCCTTCGGCGGCGCCGACGGCCGCGGCCTGCGGGTCGGTGAAGACCACGCGGGGGATGGCGTCGTAGTTCACTTTCGCGGGCCGGCCGAGGATGTTCGCGGCCACGACCCGGCCCTGGTACTCGCCGACGTGGGTCAGGTTCCACTGCCCGGTGACGTCGCCGACGGCCCACAGGCCTTCGCCGGCCGCCATCCGGTCGTCGACCGGAATGCCGTGCGGGTTCGCCTCGACGCCGACGGTCTCCAGGCCGATGCCCTCGACGCGCGGCCGTCGTCCGGTGGCGACGAGCAGCCGTTCGGCGCGCAGCTGCGTGCCGTCGGGCAGGTCGAGCACGTACTCGTCGCCGTCGAGCCGGGCCGCGCTCGCGTGCTGCCCGAGGTGCAGTGCGACGCCGTCGGCGCGCAGGGCTTCTCCGACGGCCTCGCCGAGCGCCCGGGGTTCGCGGGGGAGGACGTGATCGGCGCCGTCGACGAGCGCGACGTCAGCACCGAGCCGCGTGAACGCCTGGGCCAGCTCGACCCCGGTCGGGCCGGCGCCGAGGACGAGCAGCCGGCGCGGGATTTCCTTCGCGCCCGTCGCTTCCCGGTTGGTCCACAGGCCGGGCAGCTCGCGGAGGCCCGGCACGGGCGGGATGACGGGGGCGGAGCCGGTCGCGACGACGATGTGGTCGGCGGTGTACTCCTTCCCGCCGACGGCGACGGTGTGCGGGCCGGCGAGCCTGCCGTCGCCGCGCAGCACCTCGATGCCGGTGTCGCGGGCCCACTTCTCGGCGTTCGCGTCGTCGTAGGACGAGACCATGAAGTCGCGCCAGGCGAGCGCCGCGGCGGCGTCCGCGCGGCCGGTGACCGCCTCGCGGGCCCCGGGGACGTCGCGGGCCGCGGCGAGCGCTTCACCGGGCCGCAGCAGGGTTTTGGACGGGATGCACGCCCAGTAGGAGCATTCGCCGCCGAGCAGCTCCCGCTCGACGATGGCGACTCGCAGACCGCCCGCCGCGATGGCGGCCGCGGTGTGTTCGCCCGGTGCGCCACCGCCGAGGACGATGGCGTCGAAATCGTGGTGAGCCATGGTTCCTTCTTTCAGGGGGTCCTTCGAGGATCCGGTGCGCGGGTCGCCCCGCGCACCGCCGGATGGCTCAGGCGTCCTGGTGCTGTGCCATGTACTGCGCGTACCAGTTCGGCCATTCCTCGTCGTACTTCCCGGTTTCCTTCTCGTGCTCGCCGTGCGCGGCCGCTGCCTCGCGCAGCCCCTGCTCGAGCTTCTGCGTCGAGCTGTAGGTCACGCCGTCGACGCGCCCGGGAAGGCGGGTCGTGATCTCCTGCAGCAGCCAGGTGTTGCCGTCCGGGTCGCTGAACGACGCGAACGAGGAGTAGGTGCCGCGGTCGGGGTGGATGCCCGGGGCGAACGCGCCGGTCGCGTCGCGGTGGAAGACCTCGGTGACGTCGGCGCCGTGGGCGGCGAGCTCTTTGCGGGCCGCCTCGATGTCGTCGACGACGAGGTAGGTGCCGCGGACCGAACCCGGGGCGGCGTCGGTGATCCCGCTGCCGAACTGGACCGACGCCGCCGATCCCGGCGGGGTCAGCTGCACGACCCGGGTGTCGCCGAAGACGATGTCGGCGTCTTCGCGCCAGCCGAGGGCCTTGTAGAAGTGCTTGGTCCGGTCGACGTCGGTGACGGGCAGGACGACGACTTCGAGTTTCATGTCCATGATCGGAACTCCTTCGGTGGAGGCAGACGGCCCGGTGCCGTCCGAAACCACTGTCGCCCGGCACGGGGCCCGTTGGCCCCAGGGAGACACCCTGGTCCGGCACGGGCCCGGGCCCGGGGGGAGCGCGCTAGGGTTCCGGGTCATGTCCGGTCAAGAGCCGCGGCTGGTCGGCCGCGGCGACGAGCTCGCCCTGCTCGATGACGCGCTCGCCGCGGCGCGGGCGGGGCGGAGCCGGGTGCTGGTGCTGCGCGGCGAGGCCGGGATCGGCAAGACCGCGCTGCTGGACCACGTCGCGGCGCGAGCGGCCGGCTGCCGGGTCGCGCGGACGGCCGGCGTCGAGTCCGAGCGCGAGCTGCCCTACGCCGGACTGCAGCAGCTTTGCGCCCCCTTCCTGGATCGGCTCGAGCACCTGCCGGCGCCGCAGCGGACCGCGCTCGGCACAGCGTTCGGCTTGACCTCGGGCACCCCGCCGGACCGGTTCCTCGTCGGGCTGGCGGTGCTGACCCTGCTCGGCGAAGTCGCCGAGGAGCGGCCCCTGCTGTGCCTGGTCGACGACGCGCAGTGGCTCGACCGGGCGTCGGCGCAGACCCTCGCGTTCGTCGGGCGGCGGCTGCTGGCCGAGCCGATCGCGCTGCTGATCGCGGTGCGCGAACCGGCCGGCGAGCTCGACCTGGCCGGGCTGCCGGACCTCGTGGTCCGCGGCCTCGGCGAAGCGGAGGCCCACGCCCTGCTCGAGTCGGTCGTCAAGGGCCCGCTCGACCCCCGGGTGCGCGACCGGATCATCGCCGAAACGCACGGCAACGCGCTCGCCCTGGTCGAGCTGCCCCGGTTCTGGACGGCCGCCGAGCGGGCCGACGGGCTGCTGAGCCCGGATGGTGACGCACTGGCCGAGCGCCTCGAGCGTTGCTTCCTGCAGCAGCTGGATCCGCTGCCACCCGACACCCGGAAGCTGCTGCTGGCCGCGGCCGCGGAGCCGCTGGGGGACGCGACCCTGCTCTGGCGCGCGGCCGGTGAGCTCGGACTGGGCGCCGACCCGGCGGCCGCCGCCGAGACGACCGGGCTGATCGAGTTCGGGTCGCGGATCCGGTTCCGGCACCCGCTCGTGCGCTCGGCCGTCTACCGGTCCGCGTCGGCGCGGGAGCGGCAGGAAGTGCACCGGGTGCTCGCGGCGGTCACCGACGCGGGCGTCGACCCGGACCGGCGCGCCTGGCACCGCGCCCAGGCGACCGTCACCCCGGACGAAGACGTCGCGGCCGAACTGGAGCGCTCGGCCGGCCGCGCCCGGGCACGAGGGGGACTCGTCGCCGCCGCGGCGCTGCTCGAACAAGCGGCCACGCTCACCCCCGATCCGGCGCTGCGCGCCCGCCGGGAGCTCGCGGCGGCCCGGGCGAAACGCGGCGCGGGCGCGCTCGAAGCGGCACTGGGCTTGCTGGGCGCGGCGGAGGCCGGGCCACCGGATCCCGCGCGGGACGCCGAGATCGAACGGCTGCGCGGACAGATCGCGTTCGACCAGCGGCGCGGCGGCGACGCCGTGGAGCTGCTCCTGCACGCCGCCGGATCCCTCGAGGGCGGTGAGGCCCGCGAAACGTACTTGGAAGCACTCGGCGCCGCCGTGTGGGCCGAGAGCGACGTCGTCGAGGCGGCGCGGCGGACGCGGGCGGCGCCGGCGGCCCAGGTGCCACCGACCGCCGTCGATCTCGTACTCGACGCTCTCGCCACCCGGCTCACCGACGGCTACGCGGCCGCGGCCCCTTTGATGACCAAGGCGATGGAGGCCGTCCGCACGCTGGACACCGGCGGCGAGAACACCGAGCGCGTGCTGTGGCTGCTGGGCAACCGGGCCGGCGGAACCCTGGCGACCGAGATGCTGGACCACGCGGCCGGCCGCGCGTTCGCCGAGCGTCAGGTCCGGCTGGCGCGCGAGACCGGTGCGCTCGTCCAGCTGCAGTTCGCGCTCAACTTCCTGGCCAACCACGAGCTGCTGGCCGGCGAGCTGACCGCGGCACAGGCGCTCGTCGAAGAGGACCGCCTGCTCGCCGACGTCACCGGCGGCCGTCCGGTCGGGTACAGCGCGATCCTGCTCGCCGCGCTGCGCGGCCGGGAAGCCGCTGCCACCGCGGAGATCGCGACCGCGGCGGCGCAGGCGGCCGAGCGGGGACAGGGCCGGGTCGTGCGGTTCGCCGGCTACGCGAGCGCGGTGCTCGCCAACGGACTCGGCCGCCACGACGTCGCCCGGGACGCGGCCCGGCGGGTGTTCGAGCACGACACCGTCGGCCACCAGGCACTGGCGACGGCCGAATTGGCGGAGGCCGCGTCGCGCACCGGGGACGACGACCTCGTCGCCGCCGCGCTGAACCGGATGTCCGAACGGGCTCGGACAGCGACCCCGACCGCCTGGACCCGGGCGCTCGAAGCCCGGCTCCGAGCGTTGGCCGGCGACCGCCCCGGCGAGTGCTACGCCGAATCGATCGCCCTGCTCACCGGGACGCCGCTGCGGATCGACCTGGCCCGTGGCCACCTGCTGTTCGGCGAATGGCTCCGGCGCGAGGGCCGCCGGACCGACGCCCGGGAGCACCTGCGCACCGCCCACGCGATGACCTCCGAGATGGGCCTCGAAGCCTTCGCCGACCGCGCCCGCCGTGAGCTGCTGGCCACGGGGGAGACCGCGCGCAAACGCACCACCGGCACCGCCGAGGAGCTGACGGCCCAGGAGTTCCAGATCGTGCGGCTCGCTCGCGAAGGACTGTCCAATCCGGAAATCGGCACCAGGCTCTTCCTCAGTCCGCGCACCGTGGAATGGCACTTGAGGAAGGTCTTCGGCAAGCTCGGGATCAGCTCGCGGCGTCAGCTGCGCGACGCTGCGGTCGACGTGGTCGCTGCGCCGTAACGCCGTCGGGGACGTGCGGGGCCAGCGTCCGGCGCCAGTACTCGGTGACCGAGTGCCGCAACCGTTCGGTGTCGACGGCTTCCGCGTCGAGAAGTCGTTGCAGCCCGATCCCGCGGAGTTGCCCGACGACGGCGACCGCGACCTCGCCGGCTTCGACGTCGGGCCGGATGGTGCCGTCGTCGATGCCCGCGGTGACGTCTTCGCGCAGGTCGGCGCGAAACGCCTCGTCCCGCTCGCGGAAGATCGGGGCCAGTTCCGACGCCGTGGCCGCCTCGGCCCACAGCAGCAGGAACGCCCGGTTCAGCACGCCCACCCCGCCGAGCGCTCCGACGTACCCCTCGATCAGCCGCAGGAGACGGTCCAGGCCGGGTGACAGGTCACCGAGGCCGGGCACGAATCCGGTCTGCGTCGCGCGCGCCAGGCGTTCGAGGAGTACCTGCTTCGACCCGAAGTGATGAGTGACCAGGCCACGGCTGTACCCGGCGCGCTCACCGACGCGCGCCAGCGTCAGCGAGCGCACGCCCTGTTCGACGACGAGTTCGGCGGCGGCGCCCAGCAACGCGGCTTCGGCCTGGTCGCGGCGCTCCTGCTGGGTGCGACGGGTAGTGGTCATGGGGAGGATCCTACAACATACTTGCCAGCCGACCAACAAGTGTGTCAGTCTGGCCGGGTTGCGCGAACGGAGGATTTCGATGATCGAGATTGACGAGCACGCGCTGGATGCCTTGCTGACCGAGGATCCGGGCGGTCCCGTGGTGATGCTGAACTTGTTGCGGTTCCGCCCGGACGGTGGTCGCGAGAGCTACCAGCGCTACGCCGAGGCACTCGGCCCGGCGGTCAACGCGCGATACGGCGTGCGAGTGGAGTACCTCGGCGACGCCGGGCGCGCCCTGGTCGCCGAGGACGGCCAGGCCTGGGACATGGTGGTCTTGGTCCGCTACCCGAGCCGGCAGGCGTTCGCCGACATGATCGGTGACCCGGAATACCAGGCGGTGTCCCATTTCCGCAGTGAGGCGTTGGTGGAATCGGTCCTGCAGCCGACCACGCCGGTCGCTTTGCCGGCCTGACGTCGTCCCGATCGCATCGTTGCCCGGACCCAGGAACGAGAATGCTCCCTCCATCCCCGGCCGCCGCGCTGTACCCGCGGGCACGGCTCACCCCGGAAGCGGCAGAACTCCCCATGGCCCCTCGCACAAGGGAAACCCCCGGCGGCGGCCGCTGGCACCACTTCGCCACCGGTGACCGGGTGCTCGTGTTCGACGAGCCGGACCCGGCGACCGGGTGGTCGGCCGTCCGCCGCGGCACGGTGACGGAATCCGGCCCTGAAAGCATCGAGGTGGACTTCGGCGCGGCCGGCCAGGCGGCGTTCACGACGGCCGACCGGATCCGGATCAGTCACGTGGCCGGGTCCTGCCGCTGCGTGGTGGCCCTTCCCTGACGTCGGCCCGGGCCCCGCTCGCCGTCGCGAGCGGGGCCACGAGGTTCTTCTTCAGGAACCCGGCGGAGTCCAGTCCGCGGGAAGGCCGGACTGGGCCAGGACCGCGGCGAGGTTGTAATAGTCCGTGTCGGTGGCGATCAGGCCGTGGCGCAGCTTCAGGATGGCCGTCGCCGGGACCAAGAACGGCCGGGGAGCGCCGGTGATCCGTCCGGAGTAGACCGCCTGGATCGCGACGTCGTCGCCGTCGCGGAAGGCGTTGACCAGGCGCAGCTGGACGCCGGGGATGAACTGGTCGGTGCGGCGTTTCCAGTCCGCGACCCCGGTCCGCCCGTGCCAGACGACGCCGACGGCGTTGTCGGTGTACGTCGCGTCGGTCGTGAAGAGCCGGGCCAGCCGGTCGGGGTCCGGCGAGTTCCAGCCGGCGATCCAGTCCTGGGCGACGCGGGGGACCGATGTTCGGCTGCCGGTCGACTGTCCGATGTGGACTGTGGTTTCCGGTTGTGCGTGGGCGATCGCGCCCGCCGTGGTGGCGGCGAGGGCGAGCGTGAGGGCGGGGACGGCGAGGCGCAGGGAGCGGTTCATCGGAAGGGACCTTTCTCGGTGGGAGGATGAGTGGATCAACGGAGGCCGGCGAGGCGGCCGCGTTCGAAGTGGGCCGCGACGGCATAACCGCCACCGCCGGCGACGGCGAGCACCCAGAACACGCCCGGAGTGCCGAAGAAGAGCGCGGCCGCGGAGACCAGGGCGAGCCACGTGCCGAGGCAGTAGTGCAGCACGTTGCGGCGCACGGCCCCTTCGCCCAGGTACAGCAGGCCGACGACGAGCCCGGAACCGGCCGGCCACAGCACGGTCGCCAGCTCCGGATTGTCCGAAGTGGACGTCAACGCGGTGATGGCGAGGAACAGCGCGGCGAACCCGCCGGCCCAGGAGAGGCCGAGCAGCTTGCCGGCGAGGAGCTCGGGCTTTCCGGCGCCGCGTTGGGAACGAGCGACGGCGAGAACGCTGAACAAGGTGCCGGCGGCGAGGCCGAGGGCGAGCAGCGTCGTCGGCAGCCAGGAGGGCAGGCCGGCGCCGCTTCGGTCGAGGGCGGAAGCGCCGTGCCCGAGCACGTACGCGAGGCCGAAGCTGAGGTAGGCGGGCCGGCTGTCGACGACGCCGGTGCGCGGGTCGGGGGCCGTGGGGGCCGGGGCGGTGAGGACGGCGGTGGTCATGGCTGATCCCTCCGAGACAGGTGGGTGCGCGAGGCGAAGCCGGCTTGCTCAGTCGACGAGGTGGGCCAGCGGGACGGCGAGCCGCCGGGTGAGGTCGGCCGGCCACGGGAAGATCGGGGCGGTGGCGCGCTGGTGGGCGAGCCCGTGCAGGCCCAGCCACAACGCGATCGCGTCGGCGGCCGGGTCGGTGCTGGTGCAGTCGCCGGTCGCGACGCAGGCGGTCAGGCCGTCCACCACCACGGCCATGGCGTCCGCGCCGAGGCCGGACAGGTCTTCGGCGGTGACTTCGCCGCCGGTGACGACCGGGTTCCACAGCCCGCCGAACATCGTGCGGTAGCGCTCGGGGTGGTCGTGGGCGAAGGTGACGTAGGCCTGGCAGATGGCGAGCAGCTGCCGCCGTGGGCCGGGTCCGGTCGCGCCGGCGGCGGCCCGCAGCCGGGCGGTGAGGTCGGCGAAGGCCTCCCGCACGAGGGCGAGCATGATCGCCTGCGGGCCGCGGAAGTGGTGGTAGATCGAGGGAGTCGCGACGCCGGCCCGGCGGGCGACGGCGCGCAGCGTGACGGCTCGTTCGTCACCGCCGGCGTCGAGCAGGGCGGTTGCCGCGGCGAGGATCTCGGCGCGGAGCCGGCCGCCGTGCCCGCGGGGGTTCGGCGTGCGGGTCGTCATGGCCGCGCTTACGGGACGATGACGACTTTGCCGGCGACCGTGCGCGACTCGGCGAGCGCCAGCGCCGCACCGGCGTCGGCCAGCGGGAACCGCGCGGCGATCTGCGGGACCAGGACGCCGTCGGCGAGGAGCCGCAGCACCTGCGTGAGGTCGTCGGCGAGCCGGGCCCGGAAGGTGGCGAGGCGGCGGCGACCGGCCCAGAAGTTGTAGAAGTGCGCGCCCTTGCCGTTGGGCAGGAAGTTCCACGCGAGCAGCCGGCCGAACGACTTCAGCACCGGCAAGCGGGAGCTGCCCTCGTCGTCCTTGGTGGCCGCGGTTCCGTAGGACACCAGGGTTCCGCCGCGACGCAGCAGCCGCCACGACTCGGTCAGCCCGGCGCCGCCGACGTGGTCGAACACCGCGTCCACGCCGTCCGGCGCGAGCTCGCGGATGCGCTCGTACATCTTCGGGTCGCGGTAGTCGACCGGGGTGGCGCCCCAGGCGCGCACGGCGTCGTGGTGGCGGGGCGAGGCGGTGCCGATGACCTTGATGCCGGCGTGGCGGGCCAGCTGCACGAGCGTGGAGCCGACGCCGCCGTTGGCACCCAGCACGACGATCGTCGAGCCGGCCCGCACCTTGGCCGTGCGGTGCAGCATCTGCCAGGCGGTGATGCCGTTGACCAGCACGGTCTCGGCCGCGGCCGCGTCGACGCCGTCGGGCACGGGCACCAGGTCCGCGGCGTCGACGAGCAGGGAGCTGGCCCAGCCGCCGATCTTGGTGACCGCGGCGAACCGGCGGCCGATCATGGCCCGGTCGACGTCCGGGCCGGTGGCGGTCACCGTGCCGACCACGTCGTAGCCGGGGACGAAGGGGAACGGCGGCTGGTCGTAGTACTTGCCGCGGCGCATCTGCTGTTCGGCGAAGGAGACGCCGGTCGCCTCCATTTCCAGGATGACCTGGCCGGCGGCGGGGGCCGCGAGGGCGGTGGTGCCGACCTGCAGGCCGTCCGTCCCGACCTTGCCCGGCAGGACGATCGTGGTGGCGGTGATGGTGTCGATCATGGCTGGCTCCGTTTCGGCTGGGCTGCTTACGGTCGTAACCTTACGACTGTAACTCTGGCGCACGCAAGAGCTAACGCCGATAAGTTTTCAGGTGTAAGGTGATGCCTATGGCCGACACCACGAGCGCCGCCACGCGCACCCGCAACCGGCGCGGAGAAGGCGGCCGCCTGCGTGAGGACATCGTCGACGCGGCGGTCGAACTGCTCGACGAGACCGGCGACGAAAGCGCCGTCACGCTGCGGTCCGTCGCCCGCCGCGTCGGGATCGCGGCCCCGTCGATCTACCGGCACTTCCCGGACCAGCCTGCCATCATGCTGGCCGTCGTCCAGCAGGCGTTCGACGAGCTGGAAGCGCGATTGCGGGCCGCGCTCGACACGGCGAAAGACCCCCGGCCCCGGCTGTTCGCGGTGTGCGACGCCTACCTCGGCTTCGCACAGCACCGCCCGGGCCGCTACCGGACCATGTTCGGTGGCCTGTGGATGCCCGACCTCGCCCAGGGATCACTGACCGAAAGCGACATGCTCGCACTGGGCCAGGGGTGCCTGGAACTGATCACCGGCGCGCTGGCCGACTGCGTGGCGGCGGGAGAGGCGACGAGCACCGACCCCTCGGCCGACGCGATCGCGTTGTGGCTGGGGATCCACGGTCTCGCTCACCAGCGCGCGGCGACCGTCGCGTTCCCGTGGCCGCCGGACATCGCCGAACGGATCATCACCGCGCTCGCTCATCTGCGCGCCTGAGGAAGCGGTCGCCGGGGCGGCGACACACCGCCCCGGCGAGCCGTGATCAGCTCTGGGTGAGCAATCCCCGCATCTCGGTGATCTCCGCCTGCTGGGCGTCGATGATCTTCTGGGCCAGCGCCTTCGCGTCGGCGTTGCTGCCCTTCGAGAGCTCGGTCTTGGCCATGTCGACCGCGCCCTGGTGGTGCTTGATCATCATGTCCAGCCACATCTTGTCGAACTCCGCGCCCTTGGCGGCTTCGAGCTTCTTCATGTCCTCTTCGGACATCATCCCGGGCATCGATCCGCTCATCCCCGGCATCGACTCGTGGGTCATGCCGGGCATGCCCGACATCCCCGCTCCCCAGCTGGTCAGCCAGCTCTGCATCTGCTGGATTTCCGGGTCCTGCGCCTTCGCGATGCGGCTCGCGAGGTCGATCACCTTCGGGTCGGTGCTCCGCGACGGGACCAGCTTCGCCATGTCCAGCGCCTGGCTGTGGTGCGGGACCATCTGCTGGGCGAAGGTCACGTCGTCGGCGTTGTGGCCGGCGGCCGCCGGCGCGGAGGAAGACGGCGCCGACGAGCTGTGGTCCATTCCGGACATGGAGTCGTTGCCGCTGCAGGCGCCGAGGAGCAGGGCGGAGACGACGGCGATGCCGCCGATGATGACGGTTTTGCGCATGACAAATCCTTATCTGTGGTGCGTGGGTGAATTCGACGGACCGTTGAGGGGCCGGGTCGATCACGTGCGCAAGACGCAGAGGGACGTCAGGATTTCGCGGCCGCCTCGGTCGGGTGGACGTCCGCGGCGCGGCGAGCCGCGAAGGCCGGCGAAACGGGGGAAGGTCGTGGTCAGCCACGAAATCCCCAGGAACGCGACCAGCGCGAGCAGGAGAGCCCCGGCCGCGAACAGCACGGCCAGGCATAGGTGGAGCAGGTCGTGCAGGCCGTTCGGCATGCCCGGATGGTGCTCACCGGATGCCCCGTCCGGGGCGGAGCCGGTCATGTCCGGTGCAACGTGCGCGACGGCGGTCGATGCGACGTCGCCCATGCGGTGGGACAGGCTCACGTGGTGCATCGCGATGACGCCCATGGCGACGGCGTACAGCAGGATGACCTGCTGCACCTTGCCGAGCCGGGTCGCCGTCACTGTTTCACCGTAGCAATCGAAGCCGGGGCCGCGCCGTCCAGCGGTCCTACCGGGGATTTGCTTGCTACACGGACAGAAGCGCGAGCCGGTTCGAGCTGCCGCTCAGCGATGCTTCGCCGTGGCATCGCCGCCGAGCTGCCACATTTCGTAGTTGCCGCATTCCGCGGTGATCTCGGCCGCCGCCTTTGCCGCGGCGACGAAGTCGTCGACCACCGGGGTGAGATGTGCGGCCGCCACGGCGAGGCACACCTGGTCCGGCGCCAGATCCGGGACGGGCACGTAGACGACCTCCGGATGCGTGTAGAAGACGGTCGCCGAGCGCGCCAGGAACGAGATGCCCCGGCCGGAGGCGACGTGCTCGAGCGTTTCGTCCACGCCGCGGACCAGGTATCCGGCGTTGAGGTGCGGGCGCCGGGTGGGCTGCGTGCTCGCGTCGGCGTGCCAGAGCAGCGGCTCGCCGGCCAGGTCGGCCTCGGTGACTTCTTCCTTGCCGGCCAGGCGATGCCCGGCGGGCAGGACCGCCACGCGCGGCTCGGTGTAGAGCGGAACGACGCGCAGGCCGGCCTCGTCGATGGGCAGCCGCACGTAGCCGACGTCGAGGCGGCCGTCGAGCAGCATCGCGGCTTGCTCGTCGGCTTCGATGCGTTGCATGTCGACCCGCACATCCGGGTGCCGGACGGCGAACTGCTGGATCGCCGGGGCGACCGCGATGCCCGCCCGGAAGCCGACCATCATCCGCTGGCTGCCCCGCGCGGCCGCGGTCACCCGGCGGCGGGCCGCGTCGGCGGAGGCCAGCAACGGGGCGGCGTCGGTCAGCAGTTGCGTGCCGGCGTCGGTCAGCGTCACCCCGTGGCTGTCCCTGGTGAACAGCGCCGTGCCGAGATCCTGTTCGAGCGCGCGGATCTGCCGGCTCAGCACCGGCTGCGCGATGTGCAGCTGTTCGGCGGCGCGGCCGAAGTGCAGCGTGCCGGCCACCGCGACGAAGTAGCGCAGCTTGCGCAGGTCCAGATCCATCAAGGGCCTCCCCGGTCCGGCGATGCCACCAGGGTATCGCCGCGGCCGAAAGAGGTCTTGGACATCGACTCGGACCGGCGGCAACCATGGATGTCGGGCGCCCCGCAGACACTTCCGACTCCAGAAAGCAGCACACCATGAGCACCATCAGCATCATCGGCCTCGGGGGCATGGCCCGCGCCATCGCCACCCGCGCGGTCGAGGGCGGCCACACCGTCGAGGTCATCGGCCGCGACGCCGCCAAGGCCGACGGCTTGGCCGCCGAGCTGGGCGGCAGCGCGACGGCCGGAGCATTCGGCGCCACTCCGGCCGGCGACATCGTCGTCTCCGCGGTGCCTTATGCCAGCGCCGCGCAGGTCCTCGCCCAGTTCGGCGACGCGCTGGCCGGCAAGATCGTCATCGACATCTCCAACACCTTCACCGCCGACGCCACCGGGGTCGTCACCCCCGCCGGCACCTCCGGTGCACAGGAGATCGCCAAGACCCTTCCGGCGAGCGCGCACGTCGTGAAGGCGTTCAACACCGTCTTCGGCCACGTTCTGGCCCAGGGCGGCCGGTTGGACGTGCTCATCGCCGGCGACGACGCGGACGCCAAGACCCGGGTGTCGGCCTTCGTCGAGAGCCTCGGGCTGCGTCCGCTGGATGCCGGCGATCTCGCGGCGGCGCGGTGGCTGGAGGCGGTGGGTCCGCTGCTGATGGGCCTGGCGAACCACGGCGCGGGGTTCGACATCAGCCTCGGCGTCACCATCAAGGATTGAGCGGGAAACATCGTGCGAGTTTTCGTCACCGGCGGGACCGGCCATCTCGGTTCCCACATCATCCCCGAGCTCATCGCCGCCGGGCACGAGGTCACCGGCCTGGCCCGTTCGGACCCGGCCGCGACCGCGCTGTCCGCGCTCGGCGCGACGGTGCGTCGCGGCAGCCTCGAGGATCTCGACGGGCTCAAGGAGGCAGCCGCGGGCTCCGACGGCGTCATCCACGTCGCGCACCGGCAGGACCTGCTTCCCACCGGCGGAATCGACGCCGTGGCCGCCGCGGAGGTCCCGATCATGCTCGCCTACGGCGAAGCGCTCGCGGGCACCGGCAAGCCGCTGGTCGCGGCCGGCAGCATCGGCTCGCCGGGCGACCTGAGCCGGCCGGCCACCGAGCAGGACCCGGCCCTGCCCGCGGGCGAGGAGCACGCGGGCACCCTGCGGGCCCGCAACATCGTGGAGACCACCGTCATCGGCCTGGCCGAGCGGGGAGTGCGGTCGTCGATCGTGCGCATCGCCACCATCGCGCACAGCACGACCGATCAAGCCGGTTTCCTCCAGCTGCTGATCGCGCTCGCGAAGGAGAAGGGTGTCGTCGGCTATCCCGGAGAAGGCACCAACCAGTGGAACGCCGTGCACGTCCGTGACGCCGCCTCCGTGTTCCGCTTGGCCTGGGAAAAGGGCCAGGCCGGCAGCTACTGGCACGCGGTCGCGGACGGCGCCATCCCGTTCCGCGCCATCGCCGAGGCCATCGGCCGCCGGCTCGGCCTGCCCGCCGTGAGCATCCCCGCCGACGTCCTGATGGTGCCGGGCTACTTCGGGTTCCTGGCGAACATCGTGACGCAGAGCTACCCGGCGTCCAACCTCATCACCCGCCGAACCCTCGGCTGGGAACCCACCCAGCCCGGCCTGCTCGACGGTCTGGACAACGGCCACTACTTCCCCGCGAACTGAGGATGGCGTAACCGCAAGGCGAGTCGGCGTCAGGAACGAAGCGGGCGCAGGCCGGTGCGGATCTCGTCGACCAGGATTTCCGGCTGTTCCAAGGCCGCGAAGTGCCCGCCCTTGCTTGCCTCGCCGTAGTGGATCAGATTGCTGTAGGTGTCCTCGATCCAGCTTCGCGGCAGGCGCGGGATGTCCCCCGGGAAGACGGTCACCGCGACCGGAAGCGTCAGCTTCGGGCCGGCGAAAGTGAGCGATTTGTTCTCCCAGTAGATGCGGCCGGACGACGCCGCGCTGTTGGTGAACCAGTAAAGGGAGATCGCGTCGAGCATGTCGTCGAGGCCGAGGACGTCCTCGGCGAGCCCCTGGTTGTCGGTCTTGGACTGGAACTTCTCGTAGATCCACGCCGCCTGACCGGCGGGAGAGTCCGCCAGGGCGAATCCGACAGTCTCCGGCTTCGTGCCCTGAAGGTGGTTCGACCCACCAAGATCGCCGGCGTAGAGGGCGAGGGTCTCCACAGCGTGGCGCTGTTCGGGCGACAAGGTTTCGGGTATCCGGGCGGGAAAGGCGTACTGGGTGTTCAGGTGAATTCCGAGGAGCCCGTCGGGTTGCCTGGCGCCGAGGGCGGTGGTGACGACGGCACCCCAATCGCCGCCTTGCGCGGCCCATCTCGGGTAGCCGAGACGCTTCATCAGCTCCACCCACGCGGCGGCGATGCGTGACACCGTCCACCCGGTCTCCGCGGGCTTCTGGGAGAACCCGAACCCGGGCAGCGACGGGATGACGACGTCGAACGAATCGGCGGCGTCTCCGCCGAACGAAACCGGATCGGTCAGCGGGCCGATCAGCTTCAGGAACTCGACGATCGAGCCCGGCCACCCGTGCGTGAGGAGCAGCGGCATCGCGTAGGGGTTCTCGGACCTGACGTGGACGAAGTGGATGTCCAGCCCGTCGATCTCGGTCAGGAACTGGGGGAAGCGATTGAGCCCGGACTCGAAGCGCCGCCAGTCGTAGCCGCGTTCCCAGTAGCCGACCAGAGATCGGGCGTTCTCCACGCGGACCCCTTGCGACCAGTCGCCCACCGTTTCCGGATCCGGCCAGCGCGTTCTGGCCAGTCGCTGCTTCACGTCGTCGATCTCCGAATCCGGGATCGAGACGGTGAACGGGCGCAGGAGGGCCGAGGCGGTCATGGTCTTCTCCAGGGGCTCCGAAGCAACTTTTCGTTGCACACTGGTGTGCAACCTACTTCATTGCACACCAGTGTGCAAGAATGCTGCCGTGCCCACCGAGTCCTCCCGTGCGCGCTCGACGAACGAGACCCGCGATCGCATCCTCGACGTCGCCCTCGATGTGCTGGGAGAGAACCCCGACGCCGGAATGGGCGACATCGCCGCCGCTGCCGGCGTCGTCCGCCGCACCGTCTACGGCCACTTCCCCTCGCGCCTCGACCTGGTCCGGACACTCACGGAACGTGCCGTCACCGAGATGACAGCCGTGCTCACCGAAGCCAACGCCTCCGCCGCGGAAGCGGACGCGACGTGGGTCGAATTCATCGCCCGCCTCTGGCCGGTGGCGCACCGGTACCGGGTGCTGCTGGCACTGCGTCGTGGTGAGTACGGCGAGGCGATCCACGGCCTGCTCGGGCCGGTCGACGAGCTCCTCGCCGACCTCGTGGAACGGGGTCAGGACAGCGATGTGTTCGCCCGGCACCTACCGGCGGGCATTCTGAGCCAGGTGGCCTACGGCGTCGTGTTCGCCATCGCGGACAGCGAACTGTCGAACGGAACCCCCGGCGCCCGAGCGGCGACGATCACGAGCTTGCTGATGCTGGGAGTTCCCGAGACGCGCGCGCTCGCTCTCGTGGCCGACCCGTCCTGATTCGCCGCCTTCCCGTCACTGGTCTCCCGTCGGAGCGGGAATGGCGTTGTCGATGAGGACAGCGGCGATGGCGGCGGCAGTGGGGAAGGACGCGCTGTCGAGGACGCGGGTGCGGGCCGAGGCGCCGTCGATGAGCAGCGCCAGTTGCTCGCCGAGCTGTTCGGGGTCGGTGGCGCCGGCTTCGCGGGCGGCGTCGGCGAGCCGTGCGGCGATGGCTTTCTTGTAGTCCCGTGCGTACTGGGACGCGGGGTGCCGGGGGTCGTGGAGTTCGACGGCCGCCGCGATGTAGGGGCACAGGGGCGTGGACGCGGGTATGTCGAAGGCGGCGAGGAGCCGTTCGCGGGGCGTGAGGTCGGGGCGGTCGAACACTTCGGGCATGACGTCGGGATCGAATCGGCGCAGGTATTCGGCGACGAGTTCGTCTTTGCCGGCGAAGTGCTGGTAGACCGTGTGCTTCGAGACCTGGGCCGCCGCGCTGAGCTGGTCCATGCCGGTGCGGTTGATGCCCTGGTCGCGGAACAGCTGCTGCGACGCGCCGAGGATCCGCTCGCGTGCGCCCCGGCCCCGGCGGCGGCCTTGCGGCCCCTTCTCCAACTCCGTCATGTCTCCAGCATAACCGCGTCGAGTACCGACCGGTGTACATAACTTGCCCTCAGGTCGACCCTCCGCTACGTTAACCAAACAGACCGGTACACATAACGTGCCGACCGGCGACTCGAAGGAGTGATCGTGGGAAAGCTCGACGGCAAGGTCGCGGTGATCACCGGCGGATCGACCGGCATGGCGCTGGCCGGCGCGAAGCTGTTCGTGGAGGAGGGAGCGCACGTCTTCATCCAGGCCCGGCGGCAGGACGCGCTGGACGAGGCCGTCGAGCTGATCGGCCGCAATGTCACCGCCGTCCAGGGCGACGCGGCCGAACTGGCCGACCTGGACCGCTTGTACGACACGGTCAAGCGGGAAAAGGGCTCGATCGACGTGCTGTGGGCCAGCGCCGGGATGGGCGAACCCGCCCCACTCGGCGAGATCACCGAGGAACAGTTCCACCGCGCGTTCGGGCTCAACGCCCGCGGCACCCTGTTCACCGTGCAGAAGGCGTTGCCGCTGCTCAACGACGGCGCGTCGGTCTTCATGACCGGCTCGAACGCCTCACTCGGGGGCTTCCCCGGTTGGAGCCTGTACGCGGGAAGCAAGGCCGTGCAGCAGGCCTGGGCCCGCGTGTGGCTCAACGAGCTGAAGGACCGCAAGATCCGGGTGAACGTCCTGACCCCCGGCCAGGTTTCCACCGCCAAGCAGGAAGAACTGTTCGACGAGGCAACCCGGGCGGCGTTCGAATCCCTGATCCCGCGGGGAAAGATGGGCCGCCCCGAGGAGATCGCCGCCGTCGCGCTGTTCCTCGCCTCCGACGACTCCGCCTACGTCAACGGCCTGGAGCTGGTCGCCGACGGCGGCGTCACGGCCCTCTGAACCACGCAACCTCACGACAGGACGAGAGCATGAGCGCAATCACCCTCATCGGCACGGGAAACATGGCCCGCACGATCGGCACGCGCGCGGTGGCGGGCGGCAACACGGTCGAGGTCATGGGACGAGACCAGTCCAAGGCCGACGACCTGGCCAAGTCTCTGGGCGGCGGCGCGACGCCGGGCAAGTGGGGCGCCGTCCCGACGGGGGACATCGTCATCACGGCCCTGTTGCACGACGGCGTCGTTCCGGTCGTCACGGAGTTCGGAGACGCCCTCGCGGGCAAGGTCATCATCGACATCAGCAACCCCTTCAACGCGACGTTCGACGGACTGGCCCACAGCGAGGAGACGTCGATCGCCCAGGAAGCCGCCAAGGTCGCCCCGGCGGGCGCCAAGGTGGTGAAGGCGTTCAACACGATCTTCCGCACCGTCCTGGAGAAGGGCCGGCCCACGGTCTTCATGGCGGCCGACGACGCACAGGCGAAGGCAGACGTGGCGGCGTTCGTCAGGAGCCTCGGGTTGCGCCCACTGGACGTCGGCGGCCTGAAAATGGCGCACTGGCTGGAAGGAATGGGCGTGGTGACGGTGGGCCTCGCGAGCAACGGAGTCGGCCACGGAGACTTCTCCTTGGAAGTCAACGAGTTCTCCACCTGAGCGCGGCCTCGCCGCAGACTCCAGCGACGGGCGAAAGGTGGTTGACGCCAGGTCACGTGGACCAGCTCGTGGCCGCCTCGGACGAAGCAGAGGCGCTCTCGGGCCGCCGAACGACCACAGTGGACAGAGAGTAAGCAGAAGCGATGATGCCGGATACCACAGTGTGCGGGACCCCTCGGGCACGTGCGCGCCGATTCTGTCGAGCCGGGCCGATGCGAGCGCGTCGGCTTGCGTCGTAGCCGGACGACGGGTCGCCCCATCGGGCGCGATCCCGCGGCGATGGGGCACCGTTGCGGGTGACAGCTTCCGTGACCACTGCGCTCCGAGGGAGCCTCATGTCGAGCAGAGGCCACGACAAGCGGGGGAGCACCCATGGCGGAGCAGGAATCACCGAGAGAAGCCGCGACTCCCGCGGTCGCACAGGTCCTCGAGAGCGCCACGCGCACCATCGCCAAGGCGACCCTGGTACCTCTGACCGTCCAGGCATCGTCGGGGCAGGCGGTCGTGAAGGCGGCTTTCCTGCACCAGCTCGGCCTACGCTCCGGCGAGGTCGACGCCGCCGGTCGGCGGGCGGCGGATCGCGACGTCGACGAGCTGGTCTCCCTCTTCGGCACGGTCGGCGGCGACGTCGTGCCGCCGGAGCCGAGCACGCTCGCGGTCGTATCGGTGGATTCACTGCGGAAGTTCGGCAACGCCGTCGTCGAGGAGCGCCGGGCGGCCGGCGGGGAACCCGGTGGTGGTGGAGCACGGTTGCACGCGGCTCTGTCGGCGGTCACCGGGCTGGAGGTCAACACCGCGGAGAGTCCGCTGGGGATGCTCAACCTGGAGCGGCTGGAAATGGCCCCGGCCGGGATCGAACGTGGTGAGCTGGTCGCGACGATACCGTTGGCGCCGCTGGAAGAGACCGCGGTGATCGAAAAAGAATGGTCGGTGCAGAGCAAGGAGTTCACGTCGATCGTCACGGATGAGCTCGAACAGATCAGCGAAACCGGGGTCACCGACAACACCGAGCTCGCGCAGTCCACCACTTCGCAGCAGCAGCACTCCAACCAGTTCAACATCACCGGCACCGTGTCCGGCGGGATCCCGGTGATCTCGGGGTCGGCTTCGTCGGGCTTCACGTCGCAGGACACGAGTTCCCAATCCGCGACCGACAGCCGCAAGCAGGCGACCGTGCTGACGCAGAAGGCCTCCGCGCGGTCGAAGCAGGAGCACAAGGTCACGATCTCCACGAAGTCCTTGGTGGGCAAAGAGGAAACCACCAGCCGGAAGCTGCGGAACCCCAGCGACAAGACCCCGATCCGGATCGACTACTTCAGCCTGATGCGGAAGTGGCGGGTCCGGCTCTACCGCTACGGGCTGCGGATGACCTACGACGTCGTGGTCCCCGAGCCGGGCGCCGCGATGCGCAAGACCTACCGGGAGCTCGCGGAGCTCAGGGCACGCCTCGGTCCGTTCGTGTTCCCGGTGCGGCACGCGGAGATCACCGACGCGATCGTTCCCGGGGACCTCCCGCCCGACCAGCCACAGCGGCCACACTACGAAGTCCTCGCGGACCGATACAGTGCGAAGGTCCCGGAACCGCCCAAGCCGCTGAAGCCTTACACCGTCAGCGGCGTACTGCCGAACCCCGCCGGCCACGGCATCAACGACTTCCAGCTCTCGCTGAACGTGAAGACCGGCCACAAGATCACGAAGCTCACGTTCAGCGGCGCCGCGAGCGGCCTGGCGGGAGTGCACCACGAGATCGCGATCGTGGGTACCAGGTTCCACTACGCGGCGCAGGACGACCGGGTGTACGACCCGGAGGTGCTCGTCGACGCGGGCACGGGCGCTCCGTTCCTCGAGGGAGCGACCGGCGACCTGTCGATCGCGTTCTACTTCAAGGACGCCAGTTCGGCGATCATGCAGATCATGGTGGAGACCGCTCCGAGCGACGAGGCGCTCGCCCAGTGGCGGTCCGATGTCTGGGGCCTGCTCTACGACGCCGCCCAGACTCGTTACTACGCCGAGCAGCAGGACATCGCCGCGAAGATCGCCGACATCGAGGAACGGCTGAGCAAAGTCGACACGCTGACTTTGCGCCGCGAGGAGAGCGACGAGGTCATGAAGAGCGTGATCAGGTTCATCGCCGGCGAGGCGTACCAGTACATGGACGACACCACCGTTGCCGCGTTCGGCAGGGCCAGTGAGGACGCCGACCACGGCATCGGGTTCGACGCGAACGAGCTGACCTTCGAATCCGGGCAGTTTGCCGCGGTCCGGCGGCACGAGAACATCGTCCGGTTCATCAACCAGGCGATCGAGTGGGAGAACGTCGTCACTTTCCTCTACTCGTACTTCTGGGACGCGCCGCGGAGCTGGGACTTCATCCGGCAGATCCAGCATCCGGACGCGAACCGCCAGGCGTTCATGCGGGCCGGGAGCGCCCGGGTCGTACTGACCGTGCGCAAGGGCTGGGAAGAACGCTGGCTGAGGTTCGCGGAAAGCGGCTTCACCAACCCCCGGTACGACCCGGACGCGCAGTACCTCACCATCGCCAAGGAAATCGCGGCGTACGACGACCGGAACTACCCGGGGATCCCGCCGGCGAACGCCGGCCGCAGCGCGGTGCGGCTGGCCGACTCCATCTACACGACGTCGGCGGCTACGGTCCAGGCAAGCCCGAACCCGGTGACCATCAAGGTCGACTCGGTGAGCGGCTTCGTGGTGGGCGCCCGCGTCCTGATCGGCGCGGCCGGCCTGCCGAACACCCAGGAGACCCAGCTGCTCCAGGCGATCATCGGCCCGGACCGGCTCGTGGTGCAGCGACTGGACAATCCGCACGACGGCGGTGTCACTCCGTTCCCGGTCGTCCTGCCGGGTGAGAGGGGAGCCCTGATCGCCGAGTGGAACGAGTACACGCCCAGCTCCGGCACCGATATCGAAGTCACCTCGAACCTGAGTGAGATTTCGTGACCCGGCCGTTCCTGCCCGCCGATCCCGCCGTCCGGCTGGAGGCACCGACGTCGGGAACCGAGATCGAACACCTCCTCGGCGGGGACGCCGCGCTGCCGCGGATGCTCGCGGACATCCGGTCCGCCCGCGGGCCGTCCTCCTTCGTGTACCTGGCCAGCTGGAACTGCGAGACCGGCTTGCCGGTGCCGCACGCCGACAACCTGGGGGATGCGCTGCGGCGCGCGGCCGAGAGCGGCGCCCAGGTGCGGCTGCTCCTGTGGGCGGGCATCCTCGACGAGGACACGATGCGCAGGCTGCCTCTGGACAAGCAGTTGTACGTGCGAGAGTTCTTCAGGAGGTGGGGCCCGACCCGGGCGAACAACCTCGCCGCGGCGAAGCTCGTCGACAAGTTGCGTGAATCCGGTGCCGACGCCCGCTGCCACCTCGACGCCAGACACCTGTTCGCCGGCTCGCACCACCAGAAGATCGTCGTCGTCGGGACCGACGACGACGTCATCGCCTACGTCGGCGGCATCGAGTTCAGCACCGACCGGCTCAACGTGGTCGATGCCGCGGGGAAACCGCTGAAGGGCGCTCCGCTGTTCGACCTTTCTCTGCGGATCCGCGGTGCCGCCGCCTACAGCGTGCTGCGCACCTTCACCGACCGGTGGACGGCGACCGTCGCGCGGCCGCCGGTTCCGCGGGCGCCGGTGCCCGAGCTGCGGGGTGCCGGCCGGGCGTCGCCCGACCTGGCGTCGTCACGGCGGTTCGTGGACATGCTCGGGAGCGGCGAAGATACCGCCCCGACGACCGCCGAAGCCCAGTCAGGACTGTTCGTGGACATGCTCGGTGCCGCGCGCCGGCCCAAGCTGGAAGCTCAGGTCTCGCACACCTACGGGCGGGGCTGTCCCTTTCCGGGGGAGGTCAAGACGGCGGGCAAGGCGGTCGCCGCGGCGATCCGCTCCGCCCGGAAGTTCTTCTACATGGAGGACCAGTACTACACGGGCACGGCGGAGCTGAAGGCCGCGATCACCGACACCTTGCGCGGCGATCCGAACCGCTGGGGCGTGGTGGTGATGGCCAACGAAGGCGCCGTCGCCGACTTGCCGGACGTCGGCTACTGGCGCCGGGAGTTCCTGCGACCCCTCGTGGAAGAGTTCCCTGGCCGGTTCCTGGTCTTCGAGCGCCTGGGCGACGACGGAACGGCCACCGGCCGGACCGCGTACGTCCACGCGAAACTGACCATCGTCGACGACGTCACCGCCGTCGTCGGTTCGGCGAACAGCAACTACCGCAGCTGGACCCACGACAGCGAGATCCTCCTGACGGTGCACGACCCGAACGGGCCCGGACCGCTGGATCCGGTGTACTGGCGTCCGATCCGCCGGCTCCGTGCGGAGATCTGGCAACGACACCTGTTCATCACGTCGCCGGATCCGAAGGCATTCGGTGACCCGGCCGCCGCCCGCCCCTGGTGGAGCGAGATCGCCGCCGAACGCCGCAAGGCCCACGTACGGCGGTCGCTCACCCACGTTCCGGCGCCGCGTCCTGCGCTCGGGCCCGCGTCGGACCTCTTGTGGACGACGGTCCTGGATCCGCGAGCCTGACCGATTCCGGCGCGCCGGGTTGCTACGAAGACGCGGCGAGGAAGCTGGTTGGGGCGATCCCGAGGAAGACTCTGCACTCAGCTTGCGCTCTCGGGCTCCCGAACGACCACAGTGGACAGTGCGCAAGCGGACGAAGCATTTCCGGATACCGCAAATCTATGTGTACACCCGGCGCGGGCAACAGATCTTCACCTTCGACGTCCTGAGTGGACACTTGACGACGGAGACGGATCTGGCTGGGAGCAAGGCGTCGCCGCCCTGCCGGACGACGCTGGTTTACGATGCCGACGGCAACCTGACCGATGTGTATGGCGTCGGCACCACCAGGACACCGTCGCTGAAGGATGACGACCACTACCGGTACGGCTACGCGGCCGGCCACGTGCTCACCTCCGTGCGAACCCCGGCGAACTTCAGCGGTCCTGCTTCCGCGGTCACGTCGATGGTGTACGACGGCTCGGAGCGCGTCCGCGGCCAGACCGATCCGGACGGCGCGACCACGACGTTCACCTACGGACCGGACGGCGGTTTCGCCGCCGGCCAGACCCTGGTGACCGACTCGGTCATCGCCGGGACGTCGCCGTGTGGGGCCTGGTGGGCTACCTCGTCGGCGGGGCGGGGTCCGATGTGGCACACCAGGTCTCCGCCATGAGTACCGGGCGTAGTCCTTCGTGGGGCTATGTGCCCGCGCCCAAGACGCCGGTCCAGGGCGGTGGGGGTACCTGCGGCCGCATCTGGACAAGATCCGGCGCGATCGCCTGCGGGTCGGTCACCTGGATGCGATGTTCGAGGCGATCGTGGAGCACAACGAACTGATCGCCGAATACCGGGCCGGCGGCGATCCGAAGAAGGTCGCGGCGGTGAAGTGGCAGCGCCCGGTCGGGCCGGCGTCGCTGCACCGGATCAAGGAGTCGTTGCGGGCGATCCTGCGACCGGCCGTGGATCAGGGCTTGCTGACCCACAACGTCGCGAAGCTGGTCGAGCTGCCGCCGGCGGTCCGGCCGAAGCCGAAGCTATGGAACCCGGAGCGAGTGGCGAAGTGGCGCCGGACTGGCCAAGTGCTCTATCCGGTGATGGTGTGGACGGCGGATAAGGCCGGGCAGTTCCTGGGCTTCATCGTCAACCACCCGCTCTACGCCCTCTGCCACCTCATCGCCTACACCGGTCTGCGCCGCGGAGAGGGCTGTGGTCAGCGTCGCTCCGACACCTATCTGGACGCCGCCTGCATCGAGGTGGCCAATCAGATCGTGCAGTACGGGTGGGAGACCGGGCAGGGTCGACCACGATCTCTTCTTCACGGAGCCCGACGGCAGCCCTCTGCACCCCGCTGATGTCGTTGACGAGTTCACCTGGTTGATCGAGCTGGCCGGCTTGCCCCGATCACGCTGCACGGCCTTCGTCACGGCGCGGCGACGTTGGCGTTGAGCGCCGGGGTGGACATGAAAGTGATCCAGCACTTGCTCCGGCACTCGTCGATCAAGGTGACGATGGACCTTTACACCAACGTCAGCGAAGAAGTGGCGGCGACGCTGCGAGGAAGCCGGCTGGGGCAATCCCGCGGAAGGCTGTGCACCCGGCATGCGCTCTCGGGCTCCCGAGCGACCACAGTGGACAGTGCGCAAGCGGAAGAAGAGGTTCCAGATACCACAAAACCCTGGTCAAGAGTCCCGTCCGGACGTGTCGGGCGTTGCCGAGTAATACCGGACAATCGCTCTCGGGCTCCCCTCGGGCTCGCAACTGCCGGGTCGTGTCGCCTGGTCCAGGCCTACAACGACTGGTCCATCGAGAACGGGCGGCTATTCGGGCCGCACGCCGCGTGGTCGTCGTCAGCGGATGCCGACGGTCACGTTTCCGCTCACGGCGCGGATGCTCGTCTCCGGGATGTGTGCCGCGTCCGGCGCCCCGCCAGTGCGCAGCTCGGTCAGGAGGGCTTTCGCCTCCGCCAGGAGCTTCTGTTGCCGCTCGATGCGTTCGATCTGTTCGTCGTAGCGGCGCTGGGCGTGGGAGCACCGTGGTGTTGCCGGTGTGTCGATGCACGGGAGGACGGCGACGATGTCGGTGATGTCCAGTCCGACCTGCAGCAACAGTTTGATCTTCAGGATCTGGTCGAGTGCGCTCGGGGCGAACTCGCGGTACCCGTTGCTCGCCCTTCGCGACGTGAGCAGGCCGACTGATTCGTAGTGCCGGATGGAACGGGCGCTCGCGCCCGTCCGCTCCGACAGTTCTCCGATCTGCATCGGGTCTCCCTCCCTAGTCGCTTCGCTTGCTGACGCCCACGGGCCACTGTGCGTCCTGTGCCGGCTCCGCGCGCCGGAGCAGCAAGGCGTCCTTGCACTCGATTTCGCGCCGGTACCTGCGATACGGGATGTCGAAGCGATCCCTCAGCCCCCGCGGCCCCCGTCCCGGCGGCAGCACCACTTCAGGATACTCCGTGGTCAGGAACCGCCACAGTGGTCCGGCGCGCCAGTAGGCCAGCAGGTCGCTGCCCAGGCGGCGGACCGCCGCCCAGGCTCGCCACGCGGCGGTGAAGTGCAGGCCGAGCACGCTGGCGAGCACCGCGGCCTGGGTGAACACGAAGTTGACGACGCTGTACCACGTGAAGAAGCCGGCCGCGGCGAGCTGGACGGCGACGAGGACCAGGCGGTTGACGCAGGTGACGGCGTACGCGGTCATGCCGATCGCGCCCACGCGTACCCCGATCGCCACGTGACCGTGCACGATCTTCGCGATGCGGACGCAGCCGATGGCGGATGCCGCGGAGCAGTAGAGGAAGAACAGGTTCCCGATGATGTAGATGCCGACGATCTTCCAGTCGCCGGTGTACTGGTTCTGCAGCGGGTTCGTGCGCTGCGCTGCCGGGGTCGCCGCCATCAGTACCGCCAGCAGGACACTTTCGGCGCACGCAGCCAGGAAGAGCCCGCTCCGCCACCACGGCACGGCGGGTTTGCGCCGCAACGGACGCCACAGGTACGCGGCGAGCAGGGCCAGGCTCACCGAGACGCCGGTGTCCATCGTGATCGAAGCGACCCCCGGCACGCCCTCGAAAGGTAGCCAGCGACGTAGCGGTGGGATGCCGGCCAGCGCGGCAACGGTGAAGCTCGCCAACGCCACCGACAGCATCATCGTGCGCTCGTCCCGCCGGAACCCGGGCCGCAGTTCGATGATCTTCACCACGAGGGCGACGCACAGGAAGCCGGAAAGCAGGTACTGGAGAGTGGCCGCCATGCCGGTGTCATTCCCCCGAGAAGTAGCGGTGCACGTCCCACGCGACCCGCGGCGTCGCACTGTCGTCGCTCAGCTGTTCCGCGAACGCCGTGGCGAGCAGCTCCGCTTCCCGTTCCGCCGACGAGTCGTAGGCGGAACGGAAGCGGACCAGAGAAGCGTTCTCGTCGCAGTCTTCGAAGGTGGGCAGAAACGCCGGCCCGCTACCTGGCAGCGGCACACCCTCGTGCTCGCACAGGATGTGCGCGAGCTCGTGTAGCACGATGTGGTCGCGATGGTTGCCCGTCGCGGCCTCCTGCACCACGACGACGTCGTCACGCTCCCGGGCGATCCACACCCCCATCGGCCCCGGGATCGGCAGCGGCCATTCGACGACGTTGATCGGCCTGTTCCGCATCGAGCTCATCTGGTCGCACAGCTCGTACGCGCTCGCATACGTTTCCAGCCGCAGCGAGCGGACGTAGCGTCGGCAAGCGTGGATGTTCGGCAATCGAGCAGCGGTCACGTTGGCGCCCCCCCGGCGTTTTCACGTTTTTCCCCTGTCCATCATGTCCAAGATAGCAATGAGTTGCTTACGCAATTCGGGTGTCATCTTCCCGGCGCGCATCGCTATGTGCCGGACCTGCTGGTCCGCGAGCGGTGACAAGTCCGCCTCCACCAGCGCGTCGTCCTCGCTGGTACCGGAGGCCAACCAGTCCACGTTGATCTCCGGGTGCGTCTCGGGCCGGTAGTCGTTGAAGAACCGGACCAGCACCATCACCACCGCGATGGACGGGTTGGTGTATCGCCCGGACCGCAGCATCGCCAGGTAACTGCGCGAAACCTTGACGCCGTACCGCTCCTGCGACTGGCTGATGAGGTCGGCGACTTCGCTGGTGCTGAACCCGTTCCACCGGTCGTCCTCGTCGCGGCGACCCGCGACGGAAAACAGGTAATTGAGCCGTTCGGCGAAGGTCTCACTGCCACCTCGTTGAGGCATTCTACCTCCCATTCACCAAAGCCCACGGGCGTCGACAGTCGCGCCGCGCACCGAGACCGTTGTCGTGCACAAGATTCCCCTCAGGTTGCCAGTATACTGTCACCCGTGTCAGTTGTCAGGGCAGTCCGATCGACCGGGCTCGGCGGCTGACCTCCGCCGCCTCGCCGGGCCCGAGTGGACCGGCGGACACGGCGGCCGCGTTGGCGCGGAAGTGTGCCGGGTTCGCGGTCGCCGTCAGCACTGTGGTGACCTGGGGAAACGAGAGGACCCATCGGATGAGGGCCTCGCTCCACGTCGTGCAGCCGAGCTCGCTCAACCAGCCGACGGGCGGAGGCGAGGCGAGCAGCTGACCTTGGCCGAGCGGGCGCATCACCAGCACGCCGATGCCGCGCTCGGCGGCGGCGGGCAGGATGTCCTCGGCCAGCTCCGGCTGCGCGGCGTTGAGGTTGACCTGCACGAAGTCCGCCAGGTCGTACTCGATGATCCGGGCGAGGTCGGTCCGGCTGCCGCCGAGCCCGAACGCGTTGTCGAACTGGTAGGTGACGCCGGTGAACCCGACGCGGCCGGCGGCCTTCTGCCGGTCGAGCCAGTTCAGGTTGGCGCGCCAGCCGTTGAGGTTGTGCACCTGGAGCAGGTCGATCGAGGTGCGGCCGTACGCGCGCAGCTGGTCCTGGAACACGGCTTCGACGTCGGTGGGGTCGGTGTCCCAGATCTTCGTCGCGACGAAGAAGTCGTCGCGGGCGGCCACCAGCGCGGCGAGCGACGCCTCCGAGCGGTTGTAGACGGGTGCGGTGTCGACGAGCTCGCAGCCCGTCTCGCGTGCTGCGCCGAGCACCTGTCCGAGCCGGTCCAGGTCCGGGCTGTCGAACGACCGGTAGGTGCCGAGCCCGAGCACGGGCAGGTCGATCCCCGCTTTGACGGCCTTCCGCCGGGGCACTGCCAGGGTCATGTCGTGATCTCTGCTCTCTCGCGGGGAGGGTTCAGTCCCAGTGGATGCCGTAGAGCCGGTCGAGCCCGGCCATGACGACGACACGGCGTTCGGTGCGCATGGTGGCGTCGAACCCCGGCCAGTCCGGGTGTTCACCGCCGCCCGCGGCGCGGTAGATCGTGCGGAGGAGCTCCGCGTACCGGTCTTCGCCGAGCCGCAGTTCCGGGGCGTCGGCCGCCGAACGCTCGTCCCACGGCCCGTGGACCAGCTCGGCCCGGCCTTCCACGGTCAGCCACCGGCGTCCGTCGTGCACGGTGATCGAGCACTCCGGCCTCTTGGCCAAGCGGGCGACGCGGTGGGAATCGCCGTAGGCGACGTGGGCGAAGACCGGCGCACCCGACGCCGGGTGCTCGATCAGCCCGGCGTTGACGAGGCCGGCGGGAACGCGGCCCTCCGTCGCGCCGGCGAAAACCGCCAATCCGGCGGCCGCGTCGATCACCGTTCCCAGGGTTTTGACGAGCGGGTCATCCCAGCCGGGTCGAATCGCGCTCTTCTGCAGCGGCATTCGGGGTGCTCTCCGTTTCTTTTTTCTGTCGTGCGACCGTGCGATCGGCGTTGAGGTAGCAAGCGAGTGAAAGCGCCAGGAAGACGATCACCGCGATCGAGATACCGTGGAAGCCGGGGTACCGGGTGATCAGGAGGCCGCCGATCAGGCCGCCGATGGTGGTTCCCAGGTACATCGTCGAATTGGTCAGCGCCGAAACCGTGCCGCGCGCGGTGGTCGTGAGGCCCTGCATGGTCGCCATGAACACCGGGAAGACGAACCCGCAGAGCAGGAAGACGCAGCAGAGCAGGACCTCGGCGACGGCGAGGTTCGGCGCGAACGGCAGCGCCGCGAACAAGACGATCAGGGCCACGATCACGAAGCGCCGCGAGTTCACCAGCCCGAGCTTGTCCGCCAGCCGCGAACCGAACAGCGAGCCGACCGCGTTCGCGGCGCCGAGCGGCACGATCGCGGCGCCGACCTGCGTCACCGACAGGCCGAAGTCCGTCGTCAGCCAGGTACCGATGAACGAGAACGAGGTGAAGTTGCCCGTCTGGAACAGCAGGTAAGCGGCGAACAGCGACGGTGCCGTCGGGGTCCTGAACAGGGCGGACACGCCCAGCCCGCGCAACTTGCCGTCGCCGAGCCGTGGCACGGTGGGGTAGCGGACCCGCAGCACGCCGGCGAGGACGAGGGCGACCGCGCCGATGACGAGGAACGACGCGTGCCAGGACCAGCCGGCCAGGAAGCTGCCGACGGGGACGCCGACCATCTGGGCGATCGACAGGCCGCCGGTCGCGAATCCCATCGTCCTAAGGATCTTCTGCGGGGGAACGAGCACCGGGATCGACGCCCAGATCTGCGGGCTGACGAAAGCCGCCGCGACGCCGGCGGCGAAGCGCAGGGCCACCATCGACCAGAAGTTCGGCGCCAGCGCGCACGCCCCGGTCAGGACGGCGAACGCGGCCATGCCGAAGACCAGCACCGTCTTGCGGTCGAGCCGGTCGGAGATCGGGCCGGCGACGAGGGCCAAGGCCGCGTATCCCACCGCGTACGCCGAAACCATCCAGCCGGAGATCGCGGGATCGTTCCCGTACGCCGCGGAGAGGGTGGGCAGCAGCGGCGCGACCAGGAACGTGTCGGTGCCGATCGTGAGCATGACCAGAAACGACAAAATGGACACGCGGGTAACCATGGACGGCCTTCCGGGCTTCGCTGCGTGGGGTGGACGATTCGCAGACTAAGGATTGACACCGGTGTCAGGTCAAGCGTGGAGACGTGGGCCACATCGCGGATATTCGTAATTTTCCCGGCCGGTTCCGTTCTTTGGAACCAATTGTGGTGAAGCCACCGGTTCCGGTGCGATATGTGGAAGTCTGGGGAGCACTGGGGGAGTTTCGGGGGTCCGGCCGCGCCGTTCCGGCGGTTCGTGCTGATGTGTCGCGCGGTCGGAAACAATCCACATCCCGGTCGTCAAGTTCCTTGCGGCCACTGTGCTGTCAGTATACTGTCAGCGTTGCTAGTAAACACCGCAACGGGGGGAGCGGGTACATGGGGGATCTCATCCAGGCCGGGTCCTGGCTGCGTCACGGTGTGGTCGTCGAGGAGTCGACCGTCGGCCGGGGCAGCTTCGTCGGTTTCCGGGTGACACTGCGGTACGCGACGGTAGGCGTGGGGGTGCAGATCGCCGCGCGAGCCCGCGTGGCGGGTACCGCGGAACAGCCGGTGCGCGTAGGTGCCGGTGCCTGGATCGGCACCGGCGCCTACATCGCACCCGGTGTGCGCATCGGCGAGCACGCGATCGTCGGCGCCGGAGCGGAAGTGCACGAAGACGTCCCGGCGCGCACGCTCAGCTACGGCAGGCCCGCCTTCGGCCGGGCGTCCGTCACCACCGCGTTCGACCAGGGAGACGGCATCGAGGCCGTGCTCGAACTCGTCCGCAAGCGCCCGGAACGGGACACCACCCGGCTTTCCCCGGACCGGCCCGCCGACGCGGAAGCTTTCTACGACTGCGCCGCGACGCTCGGCGAGGACGTCACCGTCGGCCGGGCCGCCGTCATGATCGGCCGGCCCGACGGGCCGAGCCCGGACGGCGGGATCGCCATCGGCTCCCGCACCGTCCTGGGTGACTGGCTGGTCGCCGAAGGAGGCGGCGGGCTGAGCATCGGGCCGGACGTCGTCGTCGGCGACGGCGTGACCATCACGACCTCCACGCACGACCACCACGCTCCCGGCCGGCCCTGGACGGCCGCGCCGGTGCACATCGAGGCCGGAGCCGAAATCGGCGCCGGCGCCACCATCGTCGGGCAGGTCCGGATCGGTGCGGCGGCGCGGGTCACGCCCGGCGCCGTGGTGACCAGGTCCCTCGCCCCCGGCGAGATCTCGAAAGGTGTCTTCGGATGAGAGTCCTCTACCTGCCGGCGGAAACCGGCACCGGCCACAACATGCGCACCCTGGCGATCGCCGGCAAGGTGCGGCGGCTGTTCCCCGGGACCGAGCAGCACGTCCACCTCGGTTCGAAGAGCGCGATCTTCAGGCCGATGTTCGAGGCCGCCGACGTCCGCGTGCACCTCGCTCCGTCCGAGCGCGATCACGCCAACACCTCCCAGCTCGGCCGGACGTTCGACTGGACCACCTACGTCGGCAGCTACCTCAACCGCACGTTCATCAGCGGCGAGAAGATGTTGAACGCGATCGCGCTGATCACCGCGATCGGCCCCGACCTCGTGGTCAGCGACTACAACATCGCGGCCAGCCTCGCCGCGGAAGTGACCGGTGTGCCGCACATCCTGGTCACCGAGCGGTACGACTTCACCCTGGGGCAGCTCGACAACCGGAGCCTCGTCGAGGCCGGCTTCACACTGCCGGACCACGCCGAGGTGGACTCGATCCGCACCGCGCTCACCACCCTGTTCGGCTGGGTGACCCGGCGCGCCCACTCCGTGTTCACCGACAAGCCGCCGGTCGACGAACTCGACCGCGGCACGCCGGTGCAGCGCGCCATCGAGGCAGGCACCGGGCACTTCGTCGGGCCGATCGTGCGCGACGAATGCGCCGCCGAGCCGGTTCCGCGGGCCGAGCTCGACGGGCGGTTCGGTCTCGGCGGGGCGCCGTACGTCCTCGCCGGGGTCGGCGGCACGGCGATGTTCGTCGAGAACAAGGAAAGGCTGCTCGAGAACTACCTCTCGGCCTTCGCGAAGCTCCGAGCGACGCATCCGGAGGCGAAGCTGGTCCTGATCGGCAGGCAGCAGTTCGTCTCCGAGATCGACGGCGTCGTCTTCCTCGACTACGTCACCGACTGGCATTCGCTGGTCAAGCACGCCCAGGTCGTGCTGTCGCCGCCGGGCTGGATCTCCGTCGCGGAGATGGCGGTCATGGACGCGCCGGTCGCCTACGTGCTCAGCGGACGCAACGAGTACCACGAACTCGAGGCCATGCGGCGGCTCGCGCTGCTCGGCTACACCACGGCGACCGAGCCCGACGAGGGCACGCTGTCGGAGATCCTGCGCCGGGCCTTCGACGATCCGGAGGACTTCGCCCGCGAGACGTCGGCCGCCGCCCGCGTCATCGCGCCGGTGACCAACGGCGCCGAAGCGGTCGCCCGCTCGATCGCGCTCGCCATCGCGGAGTCGCACGTGCGTCGCGAAGACGTCGCCACCCCGGCGTGACCACACCGAAAACGAGGAGGGGGAGGAAATGAAGGGCATCATCCTGGCCGGGGGCAACGGAACCCGGCTCGCCCCGATGACCAGTGTCGTGTCCAAGCAGCTGCTGCCGGTCTACGACAAGCCGATGATCTACTACCCGCTGTCGGTCCTGCTTCTCGGCCGGATCACCGAGATCCTGGTGATCGCCCGGCCCCAGGACCTCCCGCTGTTCAAGCAGCTCCTGGGGGACGGCAGCCGGTTCGGCGCCCGCCTCGACTACGCCGCGCAGGACTCGCCCCGCGGCCTGGCGGACGCCCTGATCCTCGGCCGCGAGCACGTCGGTGACGACGACGTGGCGCTCATCCTGGGGGACAACATCTTCCACGGCCACGACTTCGGCGGGATCGTCACCGACGCGATCAAGAACAACACCGGAGCCACGCTGTTCGGCTACGAGGTCTCCGACCCGGAGCGCTACGGCGTCGCCGCGCTCGACCGCAACGGGGAGTTGGTCGACGTCGTGGAGAAGCCCGCGAACCCGCCCGGAAACCTGGCCATCACGGGGTTCTACCTCTACACCAACGAAGCGCTCGACGTGGCGGCGGGATTGGCTCCCTCGCCGCGCGGCGAGCTGGAGATCACCGACGTGAACAAGCACTTCGTCGACCGCGGCCGGGCCAGGATCGTCCCGCTGACCGGTGGCTTCGCCTGGCTCGACGCGGGCACGGCCGAGTCCTACGTGGACGCCTGCAACTACGTGCACGCCATCGAAACCCGGCAGGGGCGCAAGATCGCCTGCCCGGAAGAGATCGCCTTCGACGCCGGCCTCATCGGTCCCGCGGAGCTGCTCGAGGCGGCCGGGCAGTTCGGCTCCTCCGAGTACGGGCAGTACCTCAAGCGGCACGCCGGAAGGGGCGCGGCATGAGGATCGCGGTGACCGGCGGCGCCGGTTTCATCGGCTCGAACTTCGTCCGCGACCTCGTGGACGGGAGGTTCCCCGCGCTCGGTGCCGAGCACGTGACCGTGATCGACAACCTCACCTACGCGGGGAAGCTGGACAACCTCGCCGACGTGCGGGACGACATCGAGTTCCACCGCACGGACATCTGCGACACCGACGTCGTCACGGGGCACCTGGCCGGGCACGACGCCGTGGTGCACTTCGCCGCGGAGTCGCATGTGGACCGTTCGATCGACACAGGCCTGCCGTTCATGCGCAGCAACGTCTTCGGCACCCAGTCGGTGCTGGAGGCCGCGGCCGCCGCCGGCGCAGGGCGGTTCGTGCACATCTCGACCGACGAGGTCTACGGCTCGATCCCGGCCGGCGCGACCGCCGAAGACGCGCCGCTGGCCCCGAACTCGCCCTACGCCGCGTCGAAGGCCGGATCGGACCTGGTCGCGCTGGCCTTCTCGCGCACCCACGGACTGCCGGTCACGGTGACCCGCTGCTCGAACAACTACGGTCCGTACCAGAACGTCGAGAAGGCGATCCCCCGGTTCATCACCACCTTGCTGGCGGGCGGCGACATCCCGCTGTACGGCCGGGGCACGAACGTGCGTGACTGGCTGCACGTCGGGGACCATTGCGCGGCGGTGGCCCTGCTGCTCGGCGGCGCGCCCCTCGAGTCCGTCTACAACATCGGCGGCGGCTGGCAGATGGCCAACCTCGACCTGGCGCACATCATCCTCGGCGAGCTCGGGCTGGGCCCGGACCGCCTGTCCTTCGTGCCGGACCGCAAGGCCCACGACGCACGCTACTGCGTCGACGACTCGCGCCTGCGCGAAGAGTTCGGCTACCGGCCCGAACACGACTTCGCCAAGGCCATCAAGGAAACGATCGCGTGGTACCTGGACAACCGGAGCTGGTGGAGCGAATGACGAACCCGACTGCGACATCCTTGGCGGCCCGACTGGTCTCGGGGGCGGAGCCGCCGCCTGCCGTCTTCTCCTACGACGAGCGGATCATCACCCAGGAGAGCCTGCTCGCCGACGCGGCACTGGCCGACCTCATCGCACTCCGCGACGCCGCCCCGCGAGCCGGGTTCGTCGACCTCTTCCGGGATCCGGCCGCCGGTGGGTTCCACGAGGTGCTCGAACAGCACGGCGTGGTGTCCATGGCCGGCCGGCACCGCCGGCTCGGGTCGCAGGCGCTGGCCTACCTCGCCGCGATCACCCAGGCCGACGCGGCCGGGACGACCGGGATCGCGGACAGCCTGCGCGAGGAGTTCGACCACCTGGTCGCGAGCGCGGTCAAGGCGCAGCTGGCGACCACCTACCTGCCGGGGCTGGACCGGCCGATCGACCGGCAGCGGCACCTGAGCGATGTCGCGTGGGCGTACATCGCGGCCCATGACGCCGGGCTCGAATCGGCGTCGAGCCTCGCCGACGCGATCTTCGAGTTCTTCGACGGGGAGAAGGGCGTGTTCTGGGAGGTGCTCGAGGCGACCGGCGAACCGGACCTGCTCGAGGGGCACCACGTCGCCGGCAACGCGCTCGCGCTGCTCGCCCTGCACCGCCTGCACCTCGGCGGGCTGGTCTTCGACCACGACACGTTCGTGGCCCGGCCGCTGCGCTACATCGCCGGTCACCACCGCCACGTGCTGACCGACGGGTTCTGGAACCGCAGTGACCACACCGGGCAGGTCAGCGTGGCCGGCGAGCTGGCCCTGTTCAAGGGAACGGCGTCCCCGTTCCCGAAGAAGGACCTCGGCGACCACGGTCTGCTCTACGGAGCGGCGACGGCGTGGGCGGAGCGGCTGCCGGACGAAGCGGAGGGGCTCATCACCACCTGCCTCGACCAGGTCGTCACCTTCACCGACGGTTCGGGCATCTTCCAGGGCCAGGGGAACTGGTTCTCGACGCCGATCGCCCCGACCGTGCCGCTGGCCCGGCACGTGATGGTGCCGCAGCGCACGCCGGGCGGGTTCAACGTCGGGAACTCCGCCTACGTGCTCTTCGGGACCAAGTTCGCGGCGACCCAGCTGATCTGGGACTTCTTCGACCCGGGTGGCGTGGCTCGCGCCGGCGTGCGGCAGACAGTGCCGGGCAAGCCCGGCGAGGTGGCGAAGCTGGTCCGCCGGCCGTACGTCGAGGACCTCGAGGTCATCGCCACCGGTCCGATCGAAGCGCCGCCGATGCGAGTGGACCGCTATGTCTCGTGGCTGGAGTCGACCAAGGTCGGGCCGGCGTTCGGGCTGACGCCGTACACGTCGCCCCTGTCCTTCCGCGCGGACAACACGCCGCAGAACTTCTCGGCCGTGCACGTGGTCTCCGACCGCATGGCGCTCGGTTTGCCGCTCGACGAGCAGGAGGCCGAGCGGCTGACGGCCTACCTCTTCGCGTCGCAGAATGACGACGGTGGCTTCGGCGAAGCGCCCGGCGTGCCGTCGGAACTGTTCACCACTTACTGCGTCGTGCTCGTCGCGCACGTACTGCGACGCTGGGGCTTCGACGTCGAGAAGTGCCGCGAGTTCCTGCGGCGCTGCCAGCTGCCGCACGGCGGGTTCGGCAACTTCCCCGGCTACCCGGCGGATTCCTGGCACACGAACCTCGCCGTACTCGCGCTGCACGCGCTCGGCGAGCCCACCGGGAACCACGAACACGCGGCGTCGTACATCCTCGGCTGCCGCAACCCGGACGGCGGCTACTCGAGTGTGCCGGGCGGCCCGTCGGAGACGTTCTCCACCATGCGCTCGGTCGACACCCTCATCCCCCTGGGCTTCGAGCCGCCGGACGCGGGGAGGACCGTCGACTACCTCAGGGGGCTGCAGCACGCCGACGGCGGGTTCCACTACGGGCAGGGCCGGGCAATCAGCTTCGTCGGTACCTACCACGCCGTGGCTGCGCTCTACCTGCTCGACGCCGAGCCCACCGACCCGGGGGCGTGCATCGACTGGATCGCCCGGCATCAGAGCCGCGACGGCGGGTTCTCCCGGCAGTTCGACGCGCCGTCCGACACGACCGACGAGGGCTTCATCGTCGTGCAGGCGCTGCTGATGCTCGAAAAGAAGCTGAACAAGTACTGGGCGTCGATCATGACGTGACTCCTTCGCCGGGAGCACGCCGCTGAAAGGATCTTGGCCACTGATGGAGTCCTATCCCGAATTCGCGTCGCCGGCGGCCGTTCCGCCGGCGACGCGGATGCTGCTGAACAACGACGGATCCACGACCGTACTGCTGCAGTCGCTGCTGGGCTCGTCGCTCGCGGCGGAAGTACTGCCGGAGGTCGCCGTCGCGTCGGTCAAGCCCTCCGCGCAGCTCGCGGCGGTCTTCGGCCGCGAGTCCGCAGACGAACTGGGCGTCCGACGCTCGAGGCTCCGCGACGAAGCGGGGGCCGTGGTGAGCGAGAACGCCATCACCTTCCTCGACCGCGACCGCGGTCACCTCATGCCCAGCGGGAAGACCCCGTTCGGGTTGCACACCCGGTGTCTCGGGCTGTACGAGCGGCGCCGGCTCCTCGTCGCCGGCGTCACCACCGGCCGGTTCGGGTTGCTGCCCGCCGGGTCACCCGGCCGGGTGTACGAGATCGAATTCTCCAACCGGGCAAAGGTGCTCGTCCACGAGGTGTTCAACCCCCGGTTCGTCGCGACCGACGCGCCGGGACGTCGTCCAGTGGAAAGGCACACCATGACGGACTTCACGCCGGTCGTGCCCGGCGAGCACCACCAGCCGCAGTGGCCGCTCGCGTCCGAGCGGCGCCGCGTCCGCCGGGTGCTGACCCGCGTCGCACCCCTGGTGTCGGCCGCGGACTGCCGGCGCCTGCGCGGCGCGCTGGGGCAGCCCGGCTTCCTGCTGCACGCGGGCGACTGCGCCGAGACGTTCCGGGAGAACACCCCGCGTTCGGTGATGAACCGGGCGGCGCTGCTGCGCGCCATGGCGGGCCGGATCGAGCGGGCGTCGGGCCGCGAAGTCGTGACGGTGGGACGGATCGCCGGCCAGTACGCCAAGCCGCGGTCGGCGGCGGTGGAACGGCGTGACGAGCTCGTCCTGCCGTCGTACCTCGGCGACGCCGTGAACGGCTCCGAGTTCTCCGCGCGGTCCCGGACCCCCGATCCGCGCAACCTCATCCGGGCCTACCAGGAGTCCGCCAAGACGCTGTCCTTCCTCGCCGGCTCCGGCGTGGCCACCTCGCACGAGGCGCTGCTGCTGGACTACGAGCGGCCGCTGGCCCGCTACAGCCCGGACGACGGCCGCTGGTACGGCCTCTCGGCGCACCTGTTGTGGATCGGCGAGCGCACGCGGTCGCTGACCGGGCCGCACGTCGAACTGGCCGCGGGGATCGCCAACCCCGTCGCCGTGAAGATCGGGCCGAAGGCGGGCCCCGACGAGCTGCTCGGCCTCCACGACGCGCTCAACCCGCACAACGAGCCGGGACGGCTGACCTTCATCTTCCGGATGGGGCACGCGCAGGCTTACGACCGGGCGCGGGCGCTGCTGTCCGCGGCGGCGGCCGAGGGGCTGGCCGATCGGTTCGTCAGCGACCCCATGCACGGGAACACGATCACGACCGCCGCAGGCGTGAAGACCAGGTGGCTTCCGGAGATCGAGGCCGAGCTGCGGGCCTTCTTCGCGGCTTGCCGCGACACCGGGACGTCACCGGGCGGGGTGCACCTGGAGCTGTCGGGTGACTTGGTCACGGAGTGCGTGACCGGCGAGCTCGACGACGGCTACCTGGCCACGGCCTACCGCAGCGCCTGCGACCCGCGGCTGAACCCGGAACAGTCCCTGTGGGTCGCGGACGTCGTCGGTGAGCTGCTCGCCCGGACCTCGGCCGCCGCGTCGCCGGAACCCGTCCTCGCGACGGCTTGAGGTGACACCGATGTCACTTCCTACATTCGAGGTGTTCGTCCCGCCGTCGGCGGGATTCACCTCTGTTCCGTTCCTCGAAGGGAGAATCCTGTGTCCGAAGGCGTTCGGTCCAGCAGGGTCGCCTTGCTCACACTGACCTGTGTCGGCCAGTTCATGGTGCTGCTCGACAACACCATCGTCGGCGTCGCGCTTCCCGACATGCAAACCAACCTCCACACGACGCTGACCGGCCTGCAGTGGATCGTCGACGCCTACGTCCTGGCGGTGGCGATGCTGCTGCTGGCCGGCGGGGTGAGCGCCGACAAGTTCGGGCGCAAGCGCGTGTTCCTCGGCGGGCTGGCCGTGTTCACCGTCGCCTCCCTGCTCTGCAGCTTCGCGCCGGACGTCGGCTGGCTGCTCGCCGGCCGGGTCCTGCAGGGCATCGGCGCCGCCGTGCTGAGCCCGGCGAGCCTGGCGCTGCTCGCCTCGGCGTACCCCGTTCCGCAGGAACGGATCAAGGCCATCGGTCTGTGGGCGGGGCTGAGCGGGATCGGCATGGCCGCCGGCCCGGCGACCGGTGGCATCTTGACCAGTGCGTTCGGCTGGCCGGCCATCTTCCTGGTCAACGTGCCGATCGGCGTGGTCGCCCTGATCGTCGGGGTCCGGGTGCTGGCCGAGTCGAAGAACCCCGCCGCGCGCGCGTTCGACCTGCCCGGCCAGGTGCTGTCGATCCTCGCCGTGGGCGCTCTGACGTTCGGGCTGATCGAGGCCGGCGACCTGGGCTGGACCTCGCCGCTCATCCTGTCGTTCTTCGCGGCCGCGGTCGTGCTGTTCATCGCGTTCCTCGTCGTCGAAGCGAGGTCGGCCGCGCCGATGCTGCCGCTGCATCTGTTCCGGCAGAAGCTGTTCTCGGTGTCCAACACCGCGATGACGATCGTCGGGTTCGCACTGATGGGCTCGGCGTTCTTCTTCTCGCAGTTCTTCGTGTTCGTCCAGGGATACTCGTTGCTCTCGGCCGGCGTCGCGACGCTGCCGAGCTCGCTCGCCATGGTGATCTGCAGCCCGTATGCCGGGCGGATCGCCGCCCGGTTCGGGTTCCGCTCCGTCGTCACGACCGGCCTCGTCCTCGCCGGCGCCGGCCTGATCCTCATGGCGGGCGTGCACCAGGAGACGCCATACCTGAACGTGTGGTGGCGGCTCACGATCATCGGTATCGGCTTCGGCCTGACGATGTCGCCGCTCACCGGGGCCGCGATCTCGTCGGTCCCACCGCAGGAAGGCGGGCTGGCCTCCGGGATCAGCAGCGTCACCCGCCAGATCGGCGCGGTGTTCGGGGTCGCGGTGCTCGGGGCCATCGTCACCACCCAGCAGACGCACGGCGGCACGTTCGCGAGCGGGTTGAACGCGGCGTTCCTCACCGCCGGCGTCGTCACCCTGGTGACCGCCGTGCTCACCGGCCTGTGGCTGGTCCGGTCGAAGCCCGCGGCTCCGGCCCCGGCGCAGGCTCCGGCTCAGCAGACGGCGGCGCCGTCGCCGGCCGGATCCTGACCGTCCGAAAGTCTCGACCCGTGGTGGTCGCGCCGGACGAGGCCACCGACCCGATCGGGGCCTTCGCGCTGCGCACCGCGCACCCGCGCTGGATCGCCCGCTCGTT